>DASXMC010000149.1:0-9724 GCA_036495885.1 Allostellaceae bacterium
GGCGAAATCCATGCGGATCGTCAGCGACCGCAGGTCGATTTCGCTAAGGCCCACCTCGGCCCAGATGCGCGGCAATGCGCCCGGCGCATAAATCGGGCGGCCCATCGTCCGGTCGCGCGCCGCTGCCGCAGCCTCGTCGAGCGCCGCGGCGGTATCCCAGAACATGCGATTGGCAACCGAACCCCCCGGTGAATCCCAGAACGCCGCGCAGACGACTCCGCCCGGGCGGGTGACCCGCCGCATCTCGGCAACCGCCTGCTCCGGCCGTGGCAGCACCGCGGGCAGGACCAGCATCGACACCGCGCGATCAAAGCTCGCATCGGCAAACCGCAAGGCGCTGCCATCGCCGTGCTCGATATGGATGCGCGGATCACGGTTTTTTGCCTGGGCGGCGGCGAGATAGATTTCGGAATGGTCGATCGCGGTGATGCTGGCGATGTTGGCGGCCTCCGGTAGCGCAAAGGTCAAGCTGCCGGTGCCGCAACCGACCTCGAGGAGGCTCTCGCCATCGGCGATGCCGGCGTGGGCAATAAAAACCGGGGCAAGGCGCCGGCTCCAGCGGCCCATCAGCCGTTCGTAATTGGAGGCGTTGCGCGCGTTGAACAGCGACGGCATGTTCCCCTCCCTCAGCTGTCGCAAGCCGGTCGGCCGCCGGGCCGAGCAGCCGAGCACAAGCCGGCACGTTCGCCAGTCGAAGCGACTGACTTCGGGCCGGAGGCTGCCCACATCCTATTCGGCGGCCATCGCCGCCGGCTGGAAACGCGACAGGGGCGCGCGGGCGGCGCCGGCCATCGGCTGCGGCCACCAGCGGTCCTCCCACTCGGCAAAGACCTCGCCGAGCTGCGGCATCACCTGTTCAGCGAACAGCCGGCTGTTGTACTTTGCCAAGTCCTTGCCCATGTTGCCGAACTGCAACAGCAGCATCAGATGACCGACGTTTAGTTTGATTGCCACCTCTTTCAGCTGAGTGGCGACTTCGTCGGGCGAACCGATGATCACATAGCCCTTTTCGACGATCGCATCCATTTCGCGCGCCAGTAGCTGGAACTTCGACTCGTAGCGAGAGAGTTGCGCCGCCTGCGCCACTTGGCTCTGCGCGCCGCGGCGCTGGGTCGCCTCGGTCGTGTAGCCCGGCGGACCGGCAAAGCGCGGATCGATATGGAGGCAGCGGCCATAAAAGTACTCGGCCGGCTCCTTGTAGAGCCGGTAAGCTTCTTCGCGTGTTTCGGCGACGCCGACGAATTGCAGGAAACCGGCATGGTATGGGTTGCGTTCCTTGCCGAGCCGCGCCATCTCGGCCCAGAACCCGTCCATCGTCGACTGCCCGGCCTTGTAGCCGTAATAGGACAGGTAGCAATAGACGTAGTCCATCTGCGCGCACCATTGCCAGGTCTCGACCGAACCCCCGCCCGGGATCCAGATAGGCGGGTGCGGCCTCTGGATCGGCCTTGGCCAGATGTTGACATAGCGCTGCTGGTTGAAGCGGCCATTGAAGGCAAAGGTGTCCTGTTCGGTCCAGGCGCGCAGGACAAGGTCGTGGGCCTCGTAATAGCGCTCGCGCAATTGGCTCGGGTTCTGGCCATAGGCAAAGCAGGTGTCCATCGGCGAGCCGACCGGAAAACCCGCGATCAGCCGCCCGCCCGAGATCACGTCGATCATCGCAAACTCTTCGGCGACCCGCGTCGGCGGGTTGTAAAGCGCGAGCGAATTGCCCATCACGCACAACGCGGTCTCGGTCGTGCGCCGCGCCAATGCCGAGGCGATCAGGTTGGGCGACGGCATCAGCCCGTAGCCGTTCGAGTGGTGCTCGTTGACGCAAACCGCGTCAAAGCCGCATTCGGCGGCAAATTCGAGCTCGTCCATAAAATCGTTGTACATCAGATGCGCGCGCCGCGGATCGAACAGGGAGGAGTGGATGTCGACCCACACCGAGGGGTGCTTTTCGCGGAAATCGTCCGGCAATTCGGTGTACGGCATCAGGTGAAACCACATCAGCTTCATAGCGAGGCTCCGCCGCATCACAGGACGCTCCCAGCCTGACCCGGCGCGAGCGTCACGTCAATCAGCGCATGCGGTCCATCGCGCATTGACGCGGGTGCCGCGGATGCGCCTGTTAAGGGCTGACCGCCGTCGTACTTTTTCGACCGCGTCGATATGCTCGCCCCGCATTGATTTCGATCTCGAGGCGAGAGTGATCCGCAGCCGAGAGTGGAGGCGTTTGCGCGGCGCCGTCCTGACGATGATCGCCATAGCGCTTTTCGCCTGCGCCGCGCCCCCGTCGGCGCCATCGCGCAACCCGTTTGTCGGCACCTGGGCCAACACCGGCAACGATACGATCACCATCCGCCAGGATACGGTCGTCGAGGACCAGGCAAACGGTCAGAGCACACCGCTCGGCAGCCGGACCTGCAACGGCAATTTCAGCTTCAGCTATGCGACATGGAAACGCGAGGCATTGGCCGGATTATTGCCGCGGCAACCCAACCTCGACCAGAATTTATCCGCGCTGCTGGTGGCGCCGACCTATCCCGTTGCCGTGCTGCGCTGCGATCAGGGCGACCACACCTATGTGCTGCTCAATGATCACGAGTTGGTCGCCATTTACCGCGACGGCGATATCGGCGTGGTCGAACGTCTGGCGCGGCGATAAGCTGTGTTATATTCATGGGTTGTTGCAAAGGCGCAAGTGCGGGCCGGGTCGTGGAAGCGGTAAAGAGGGTCGAGCGGCGGCGTTCACTTGTCTACCCCATGCTGATGAGCCTTGGCGTTGCGATTTTCGTTTCATGTGCAGAAGAACCGCCACCGCCGGCGCAGCCGGTCGCGATGGCACGCCTGCCGCTGCCGGCGCCGAGTAGGCAACGAGCATTTCCGCTGCCGGCGCGCAAACCGTCACCGCCGCCAGAGAACGTGGCGAACTTACCCGGATACGGCTCCGAGGCGGCGGTGCTCGCGGCACCCGAACCACAGCCGCCGGCGCTCGATCGCAGCCACCTGATCGGGCTCGACGAGCCTGCGGCACGGCGATTGCTCGGCGCGGCAACCGTACAGTCAGAGGCGCCGCCGGCCACCATTTGGCGGTATCGCACTCCTAATTGCGAGCTCGACTTGTTCTTTTATCTCGATCTGCGCAGCGGCAAGATGCGGACATTGCATTACGCATTCAAAGGCGATCAGGGCGGCAGCGAAGATTGCCTGCACTCGGTCCTCGCCGCCCGCAGTAATTGAGACGCTGGAGGCGCGATGTCGCATCTGCTTGTCGTCGACGACGACGATCTATTCCGTGAATCACTGGGCCTCAATCTTATCGATGAAGGCTACGAGGTTACGAGCTTCGCCAATGGCGACGAAGCCTTGGCGTATTTCGAAGCCGGAGGCGATGCCGACGTGATGCTGCTCGACTGGCGCATGCCGAAATTGACCGGCATCGAGGTGTTGCGGACTATGCGTCGGCGCGGAATTGCAATCCCGGTCATTTTTCTGACCGCACTCTCCGACGACGTTTATGAAGAGGCAGCTCTCGCCGGCGGGGCTGTCGATTTTATCGACAAGTCACGCCGCTTGCCGATCCTGGTCAGGCGCTTGCAGCTGATCAGCGAGGGTGCCCGGCCAACCGCCGAGCCCGAGCCGAGAGGGCCGGAGGGAATGAGGCTGGGTGCGTTGGAGCTGCGTTTCGACATCAACCGGGCGATATGGGCGGGAAAAACAATCGATTTAACCTTGACCGAATTCAAGATACTGGTGCGTCTCGTCGACAAGGCCGGGCAAGACGTCAGTTACCGCGATATTTATGATCTCGTTCACGGCAAGAACTTTGTCGCCGGGCACGGAGCAGAGGGGTACCGCGCCAATGTCCGTACCTTCATCAAACGCATCCGTAAGAAATTCCGCGACATCGACCCCGATTTCGACCACATCCAGAACTACGCCGGGTTCGGATATCGCTGGACGGCGAGGGAATAAGTGGCGGTTTGTGCTGCGCTGGGCATGGTCGTTGACCGGTAAGACAGTTCTGCTCGCCGTCATCTTTCTGCTGGTTCCGGCGTTCCTCTACATACAGTTCCGCAACGCCTACGAACAAGGGCAAGCGTTGCTATTGCGCAGTGTTCGCGACGAAGGCCGGGTCATCAGCCAATCGCTGCTGCCGATGCTGCAGAACGCGACGATCGAGACCTTGCCCGAGCTCGGAGCCAGCCTGTCTCGCTTTGCAGGCGAGGTCACGACCGTCAAACTGCTTCTCGCCCCTACCGGCGCCGGCAGTGACGGCTTTTACTATGTCGCCTCATGGCCCGCGGTCGCGCCAACCAACCTCCAGGCAGAGCGAAGTACCCTGGCGCAGCAGGGCGTTCTCGACCGGCTCGCCCAGAATTGCCGGGGCGAGATGCCGTTCTCGCTGATCTATCATCGCCCGACCGGCGGCGCCGAGATTGTCACCGCGGTGACCCCGCTGGCGACCGCGGCCGGGTGCTGGGCGGTGGTGGCGTCATTTTCTCAGGATGCCTTTCCGACGGCGCATCTCGGCCAGCCTTATTGGGCCACTCCGGCAATTCGGGTTGCCGCGGTCATCTATCTTGCGATGGCGGCGATCACCTTTTCGACCTTGCTCAGCCTGCGCAGCGGACTGCGCCGCTTTGCCCGGCGGGCGCGGCGGATTCGGGTTCAGGGCCCTGATGCCGGGTCTTTCGGCGCGCGGGCGGACTTGCCCGAGCTGCGCGAGGTGGCCGCCGAGTTCGACCGCATGGTCGAGGCGATCCATCGTTCGGCGGCCGAAATCCGGCAAGCCGCGGAGGACAACGCCCACGCCTTCAAAACGCCAATCGCGGTCATTCGCCAGTCGATCGAACCCTTGCGTCGCAGCCTTGCTGAGGACAATCACCGAGCGCAGCGCGCGATCGGCGTTGTCGAGCATGCGCTCGACCGGCTCGACGGGCTTGTCGCCTCGGCACGCGAGCTCGACGAAGCAACCGCCGACCTGATCGACGAGCCGATGGCGCCGCTCGATCTCGGACGGGTTATCGGTCAACTGATCCAGACGCGCTCGGTAGTCCCCAACGATCGCGAAGTGATGATCGTGTTGGCAAGCCGCGACCTGACGATCAACTCCGACCTGCTGCCGGGCGTCTATGTGCTCGGCAGTGAAGAGATGATTGAGACCGTTTTCGACAATCTGATCGACAATGCGGTGTCGTTCGCGTCCCCGGGTGGCGAGGTGGTCGTGCACATGTCGCATGACGGCCGATTTGCCCATCTCATCGTCTCCGACCACGGTCCCGGAGTTCCTGAGGATCAGCTCGACCGTATTTTCGACCGCTACTATTCCGAGCGCGGCGGCGACGCCGGCGGAGAAGCGTCTGGGCGCCATTTCGGCATCGGATTGTGGATCGCACGGCGCAATGTGGAGGCGATGGGCGGGTCCATCGTTGCCGACAACCTCCCGCCAAATGGGCTGCAGGTCCATGTTCGCCTGCCACTGGCGCCCGGCCGCGGCTGAGCGCCTCAGGCCGGAGAGCCGAGGCTAATGGAAGCGCGGCTCAAGACCGGAATATGGATCAGGGCGCTTATTCGCCGCTGCGATCTCGCCGCGATTGCGGCAGCGGTGGTGGCTCGCGGTGACGGCGATTCGGGCGCGGTTCTACTCAAATTCAATGCCCGCGACGACGGCTGCTCGGTGCTCACCCAAGCGCGCGGGCCCGATAGCGAACTGATCTGGATGCGGGCAACCGGCCCGGCACCGGTAGCCGAGGCCGACGCCGATTCCTATATCGCCCGGCAGCGCCGACGCGACCCGGATATCTGGGTGGTCGAGATCGAAACCGGGTCGCCCGGAACGGTTCTCGACGGGCGCATCGTGTAATAATATGTGGTTTGGGGAACAGGACCGAGATTGGTTGGGTCGGCGTCGAGCAAAACCGCCCATGCTTGCTTAGTGTGGTCTAAGGCAGCATTTGCTTTGCGGCAAAGATACGCGCACATTCATAACCTGCTATGGCGGCGTTAAAGATGGGATTGAGAGCGGCGGTGCGCCGCCAAGTCGTCGCGGCGCTATGCGGTGCCGCTCTCGCTGCGTCTGCGCTCGCCGACACCGCTGAGAACGACAAAGACCAAGCCATCGCTGCCAGCCTCGCCGAGATGGTTCGCGACGCCCGCACCGTCGTTTCGAACAACCAGGACCTGATCAACAATCCCGCGATCGGCGACAAGCACCTGACCGGCAAGAAAGTGCTCGACGACGCTATTGCGCTTTATCGCAAAAATACCGGCGTCGATCCCGCGACAATCGATCCGAATTCGCGCCGCGGACGCTTGCTTCGTGCAATGATGAACGCGATCGTCGAAGTGATGAACGCCAACCAGGACACGATCAACGAGAAAGGCGTTGGCTTCAAAGGCTTCATCCCGGCTGTCTTCGGCCGCCTTATCAGCGAATCCTTCAACCCATTGGCATCGAACGAAGCGGTTATGAAAATCACCGCCCCGCCCGATCTCGTGCGCAACATCAAGGCGCGGCCCGATCCCTGGGAGACCGAGGTGATCGAGCAGAAGCTGCTGAGCCCGAGCTGGCCCAAGGGGCAGCCTTTCGCTGCCGATGTTTCGATCAACGGCGCACCCGCATACCGTGTCGCCGTTCCGGAATACTACAGAGAATCCTGCCTCGCCTGCCACGGCAGCCCAAAGGGTGCGCTCGACATCACCGGTTATCCCAAGGAAGGACGTAAGGTCGGTGATCTCGGCGGCGTGGTCAGCATCACGCTGTTGCACTGACCCGGCCGGCGCGGGCACGTGACAATGACGCAGCTGTCGATCCGCACCCGATTGCTGTTGTTGTTCTTGGCTTTGTTGCTGTTTTTGCTGGCCGGCAATTTCTATCTCAACCGCAAGCTTGCCGAGAACGCGGACGGCATGGACCGGGCCGCGCATCTGCTCAGCACCATCGAGGAGGCGAACGGCGCCCAAATTGCCTTTGGCGAGATCCGATACTGGCTGACCGATCTTGCGGTCAGCATGCTGGCACAGTCCGAACGCAACGCCGCTGAGGCGCGCCAGCAGATGGAGCATCATCTCGATCAATTGGCGCGGGGCCGGCCGCGCGCCGTGGCGCAAGTTCGCGCCGAGCTTGACGGTTACGAAAACTACGCCCGCAAGGCGGTCGACGAATACGTCAACGACCGTCGGGTGATCGGGAACTCGCTGTTGGCTCAGGCGAGCTTGCATAGTGTGACCGCCGACAGACTGTTGGCGGCCATCGTCGCCGAGCTAACACAGCAAGCATTTGCCGCTCGCGAGCAGGTCATCGACCAAGCGCGAACCGCAAGGAAGGTCTCCCGCATTGTCGCCGTGGCGGCAATTGTCGTCGGGGCATTGTTGACCTTGCTCGTATGGCGCTCGATCGCGCGCCCGTTACGGCAGCTCGTCATCGCGATGGACGGCCTCAATGGGGGAAACCTCGGCGTCACCATCCCTGCCGCGGGGCCCGACGAAATTGGTGCCATGGCGCACACGCTCGCCGCTTTTCGCGACACCCTCGAAGAGCTGCGCCGCACCCTTGCCCAACTCGAGGCGTTGCGGGCGGTGGGCCGCGCGGTCGGCTCGACCCTCGATCTGCGGGCGGTGCTCGGGCTCGTGGTCGCGCGCGCGGTCGAATTTTCGGGTGCGGCGGCCGGCGCCATCTATGAGTATGACGAGATCCGGCAGGAGTTTCTGTTTCGCACGAGCTATGGCGCGGAGCCGGAGTTGGCCAGCCGGCTCGAGGCGCAACCGATCCCTTATGGCCAAGGTGCTATCGGGCACGCCGCCATCAGCACCGCGCCGATGCAGATCCCGGACCTGCTGAAGCCTGGCAATGTCGGCATTGCCGCACTTGTCGAAGAACTGGCGCGGCTCGGCTATCGCTCGCTGCTCGCTGCACCACTGTTGCACGAGCAGACCATCCTCGGCGGGCTGATCGTATTCCGCCGCGAAGCCGGAGATTTTTCCGAGGAAACCATCCGGCTCGTCGAGGCTTTTGCAATCCAGTCGGCGCTGGCGGTGCGCAACGCCAAACTATTCGAGGCGCAGCGCCAGCGCGAAGCCGACCTGCGCGCTGCGCACGACCAGCTAAAGACGGCGCAAACGAGCCTGATCCACGCCGAAAAGATGGCGTCCTTGGGTCAGTTGACCGCCGGCATTGCCCATGAGATCAAAAACCCGCTCAACTTCGTCAACAACTTTGCCGAATTGTCCCGCGAGCTGCTCGACGAGCTCAAGGAGTCGGTTGCCGCATCCGAGGTCGAGGCGAGCGCCGATCCGGACGAATTGGTCGCGACTTTGGATGCCAATCTAACCAAGATTATCGAGCACGGCCGCCGCGCCGACGGCATCATCACGAGCATGCTGCTGCATTCCCGCGGCGGCAGGGGCGAGCGCCAAAAGAGCGAGCTCAACCTCTTGATCGAGGACGCTCTCAACCTTGCCTATCATGGCGCTCGCGCGCGGGATCGCGACTTTAATGTGGCACTCGAACGCGATCTCGATGCTCACTTAGCGCCGATCGAGATTGTCCCGCAGGACATCACGCGGGTACTCTTGAACCTGTTTGCAAACGCCTTTTACGCCGTCGACAAGCGCCGCCGCGAAGGCGCCGCGGCCTACGCGCCGCGCGTCAAGGTTGCATCACGCGATAGCACGCAGGAGGTCGAGATCCGGATCCGCGACAATGGGGTCGGCATGCCACCCGAGGTGCGCGACCACGCGTTCACACCGTTCTTTACGACAAAGCCGAGCGGCGAAGGGACCGGTCTCGGCCTGTCGATCAGCTATGACATCATCGTCCAGGAACATGGCGGGGCGCTGGCAGTCGACAGCCGCGAGGGTGAGTTCACCGAATTTACGATCCGCCTGCCGCGCACGCGGCACCCACTGACGGTGCCCGCCGCCGCGGCGAGCGGAGCCGTTGCATGACCGAACCGATCGCGCAGCCGACCGCCGATCGCGCCGATGTCGAGATCATCGAAGCGACCACCCCGTTCGAGCGCTTCTTGCGCGTCGACACGATTCGGTTCCGCCATCGCCTGTTTTCCGGCGAGTGGAGTGCAGCACACACCTACGACGTGCTGCGGCAGGGGGCAGCAGCGGCGATCGTGCTCTATGATCCCGATCAGGACGCCGTCGTGCTGATCGAGCAGTTCCGCCTGCCGGCATTATTGGCGGACAGCTCGCCCTGGCAGCTCGAAGTGGTTGCCGGTCTTGTCGATGGCGATGAGGCGCCGCAGGTCGTGGCGGTCCGCGAAACACGCGAGGAAACCGGGCTGGTGCTGGCCGGCGAGCTGATCCCGATCCAGCGCTATTTGCCGTCTTGTGGCGCCTCGGACGAGAGCGTCCATCTGTTCTGCGCCCGCATCGATGCGAGCGCCGCGGGCGGCGTTCACGGTGCTGCGGCCGAAGGCGAGGACATTCGCACGGTGGTCAAAACCGTCGGCGAAATCGAGGCGCTGATCGATGCCGGTGCGATCGAAAACGGTCATAGCCTGGTGGCGCTCTACTGGCTCTTGCGCCACCACAACGAGCTGCGCCGCCGCTGGGCCCAGCAATAGGGGCCTACCCGTGGTGACCCGCCAGCCAAATGATCCGGGGTCAGCACCCTCTCCCGTTGGACGAGAGAGGGATTTATGAGATTGCCGTCAGTTCACGAAGCGGTAGAGCTTGGCGGCGTTGTCGCAGACGATCTTTTTGCGGGTCTCTGCGGGCAGAT
>DASXMC010000150.1:0-2849 GCA_036495885.1 Allostellaceae bacterium
CGGAGTGACAGCGGCATGAGATTCTGGCGCCGCAGTGTTCCGGCCGAACCCGCTCCCGAGACCGCGCCGCAGGTCCCTGGTGAGGCCGATGCCGGGCATCCCCCGCAATCCGAGCCGGACGTCGAAGCAGCGGCCCCCCCGGCCCTGCAGCCCGGCCCGGTCGCGCCGCAGCCCCCGGAGCCTAGCGAACCGCAGGCTTGGTTGTGGCGACGCGATGTTCCGGCCGAGCCGGCATCCGAGACCGAAGAGCCCGAGACCGAAACGCCAGAGGCCGACCAGGTGCCAGCGCCGGGTCAGCCGCGATCCGGCTCGGACGTTGCGGAGACGGCAGCACCAACGGAGCCGCTCGAGCCGGTATCAGAGGCGTCCTCGGCGGGCAGCACGGAACGCCGGCCATGGTTCTGGCAATGGGATATCCCGCCCGAACAGCACCCTGAGCCGGAGTTTGAGCCGGCGACACCTCCGCCGGCCCCGCCCGAGTCGGTTTCGCCAGAAGCGCCGAGCGGAGGTGCTGACCGGCGGGGGTGGTTTGCCCGGCTCAGAGCCGGTCTGTCGCGCAGTTCGGCGCGACTCAACGACGGCATCAACACGATCTTCCTTCGACGCCGGCTCGACGATGCGGCGCTGGAGGAGCTCGAAGAACTGCTGATCTCGAGCGACATGGGCATCGGCCTTGCCGGCGAGGTGACCGAGGCGCTGCGCCGCAGCCGCTTCAACCAGGAGGTTTCGCCCGAGGAGATCCGCATCGCGCTCGCCGAGCAGGTGGTCCGCCTGGTCGAGCCGGTGACCCGGCCGCTCCGCATCGATCGATCACTCAAGCCGTTTGTGGTCCTGGTCATCGGGGTCAACGGCAGCGGCAAAACGACGACGATCGCCAAGCTCGCCAAGCAATATCGCGATCAGGGACTGCGGGTCGTGCTCGCCGCCGGCGATACGTTCCGCGCTGCGGCGGTCGAGCAGTTGCAGATCTGGGGCGAGCGTACCGGCTGCGCCGTTGTGACCCGGCCTTCAGGATCGGACGCCGCCGGGCTCGCTTACGACGCGCTCGTCCAGGCCCAGGGCGACGGCGCCGATATCTTGCTGATCGACACTGCCGGCCGCTTGCACAACAAAGCGGATTTGATGGGCGAACTGCAAAAGATCGTCCGCGTTTTGAAAAAGGTCGATGCCGATGCCCCGCATTCCGTCCTGCTGGTGCTCGACGCCACCACCGGACAGAATGCCCACGCGCAGGCCGAGATCTTTCGTGAGATGGTCGGCGTTACCGGCATCGTCATGACCAAGCTCGACGGCACCGCGCGCGGCGGGGTGCTGGTGTCGCTGGCCGAAAAATACGGCATTCCGATCCACGCAATCGGGGTCGGCGAAACCGCCGACGATTTGCGCCCGTTCGAAGCCGACGCCTACGCCCGCAGCCTCGTCGGGCTCGAGTCCCTAAGCCATTAGCGCCGAGCATATGGCGCATTTGACGTAGGATAGCCATGTGGCCGATGAAACCGATAATTTGGTGCTTGCGCTGCTGCGAGCCATTCGCGGCGATATCGCTGACATAAAGACCGACATGCACGAATTCGGAGAACGTCTTGGTCTGGTCGAAAACCAAATGGCCGGGCATTACGCCCTTTACGCGACACTATCTTCGCGACTCGACCGCATCGTCGATGATGTGAGGCTGATCAAGCACCGACTTGATCTTATCGACGCATAACCGCGAGTGCGCCTTGATTGCCGGGGGCTGACGGTCAAAATCCGGGAGGATTGATGCGGGTCGTGAAATCGCGGGTGGTCTGCGCTTCGCGGTCGTGCTGCAACGCCCAGCGGATCGACGGAAAGGCGAGGTCGGACCAGGGAATCTCTTCCCACGCGAACAGGCCGACTTCGAGGCTTTCGGAACCCGCTGAAATCGCCGCGTCTAGCAATCGCGCGCGGAAGACGAGCTGCACCTGGCTGATCCGCGGGATATCGTAAATCGCGAGCAGCCCCTCGATTTCGATGCGCGCGTTGGCTTCCTCCCAGGCCTCGCGCTCAGCCCCGGCGCTAGCCGATTCATTGAGCTCGAGGTAGCCTGCTGGCAGGGTCCAAAACCCGGAGCGCGGCTCGATCGAACGGCGGCACAACAGGATCCGCTCGTCCCAGCGGGCGACCGAGCCGACGACGATCTTTGGATTGTCATAAAGGATATAGCCGCAATCGGCACAGATCATGCGCTCGCGGTTGTCGCCTTCGGGGATTCCGCGGACCGAAGGGCCGCGATATCGAGGGTCGTTCGCCATCGATCCGATCGCGAGCGCGGTTTGCTTAGCGCAGCCGGCGCCGCGATGGGCTAAAAAATGAGGTGCAGTCGGTCAGCATCGCGGCGGGCTTATGGTCAATTTCGAGCAGCGAATATTAGGCAGCGGCCCCCGCCACGGCAAGCCGGTCGAGCCGCAGCCGAGGATCGCGCAATAATCGGAGCCGCTACAGCGGTGTCGCCAATAGGGTCGGCACCGCAAAGGTGTCAAGCAGGACGAGCTTGTCGCAGATTTTAAGACCGCCTTCGGTCGCCTCTAGTCGATCCAGGTAGAGGCCGGTCGCATAGAGGCGTGTCGCCCCTTCCTGGTCGGTTTGAAAGACCGCGAACGGCGCCTCGATCGCTAGCCCGTCGGCGCTCAAAAGCCGCGGCAGGCCGATCAGATGGCGGTCGATGTGGATGTTGTATTTGTTGGCCTCGCGCAACGCCATGATGCGGTCCTCGAGCATCGCGCGGCTGTCGCAGAGGATGAGGCCGGCCGGCAGCCCGCGCTCGTGGTTTTCACGCGGCATGACCCGATAGCGGCATGCGGCGGCGAAAAGCCCGAGCCATTGCTGAT
>DASXMC010000151.1:0-5208 GCA_036495885.1 Allostellaceae bacterium
TCTCTACATGAACGTCATCACCGACAGCGCTGATCTGGCGGCATTTTGCGCCCGTCAGCGCGCCGCCGGCTTTATTGCCATCGACACCGAATTCATGCGCGAGCGCACCTACTGGCCGATCCTGTGTCTGGTGCAGGTGGCGGGGCCCGAGGAGGCAGCCGCCATCGATACGATGGCGCAAGGGATCGAGCTGGCGCCGCTGTTGGAGTTGCTGGCCGACGAGCACATTCTCAAGGTGTTTCACGAGGCACGGCAGGACATCGAGATTTTTGTCTATCTGACGGGTGCGGTGCCCAAGCCGTTGTTCGACACCCAGATCGCGGCCATGGTTTGCGGGTTTGGCGATGCGGTCAGCTATGAAACGCTGGTTGCCAAACTCGCCCGCGCACCCCTAGATAAATCATCGCGCTATACCGACTGGTCGCATCGTCCGTTGACCGAACGGCAGATCCGCTACGCGCTTGATGACGTCGTTCATCTACGCACGGTCTACGACAAACTGCAGGAAAAACTGGGTGAAAACGGCCGCGCAACCTGGTTCGCCGAGGAAATGGCAGCGCTCGTCGACCCGGCGCTCTACCGCAACGATCCGTCCGAGGCGTGGCGCCGGTTTCGCTTGCGCGGCCGGATAGACCAGCGATTTTTTGGGGTCCTGCGTGAAGTCGCGGCGTGGCGCGAGGCAGCAGCACAACACCGTAATCTGCCGCGCGGACGCATCATCAAGGATGAGGCTGTGCTCGAAATCGCCGCCCATGTCCCGCGGTCGATCGAAGCATTGGCGCGGAGCCGCAGCCTCGGCAAGGGCGTGGCCGAGGGCAAGCTCGGCGGCGAAATTCTCGACGCGATCCGTAGCGGGCTCGATAGTGCCGGCGCGATGGCACCGCCGGCGGCACGGGCCGACACCCCTCCCGGTCTCGGCCCGCTGGTCGAGCTTTTGCGGGTGTTGCTCAAGCATCGCTGCGAGCAACACCAGGTGGCACAAAAACTGCTGGCCTCGAGCGACGATTTGGAGGCCATTGCCGCTGACGATAACGCCGATGTGCCGGCGCTTTCAGGATGGCGCCGGGAGATTTTTGGCAAGGATGCCCTTGCCCTCAAACATGGACGTTTGGCGCTGACCGTGAGCAGCAACCGGATCACTCTGGTTGAGCCTGCCTCCAGGTCTAATCATGTATCCGGCGCCACGACCGAGCAGGCGCAAGATTCATGAATCTTGCGCGCGTTAAATCGGGCCGGAGGAAACGCCCCAACGCTGGCGCCAGCTCGGGACCTCGCACAACGGTTCGGCGGCGACCAACGCCCGCATTACGGCGCGCGCCAGGCAGTCCGCGGCGGCGGTGCCGAGCAGCGCCAGTTTCGCCGCCGAAACCGACGGGCCGGCGCCGGTCGACAGCGCAAAGACGCTGTCCCCGTCGAACGGCGTGTGGACCGGTCGGATAGCGCGGGCGAGCCCGTCCTGCGCCATGACCGCGAGCCGGCGACAGCCGGCCTTGTCGAGTTCAGCATCGGTGGCGACGACGGCGATTGTCGTATTGGCGCCGGGAAGTGCGGCACCGCATTGCGAAAGATCCTCCAGATCAAAGGTCGTGTCCGGCGCTGCCGGTTGCACACCGATCTCGCCGGGGAGCGCCAATTCCGCCGCCCAGAACCGCCCGCAATCGGGCCGCACCGTCGCACCCCAGCTGTTGACCGCGACCAGGGCGCCGACTGTGTTGCCGCCGGCAAGCACCAGCGAGGCGCTGCCGATCCCCCCCTTCAGCGCGCCGGCACGCGCGCCGAGCCCGGCCCCGGCGTTGCCGAGCGCAAAAGTCTTATCCGTGGCGACGGCCGCACGATGGCCGAGCTCGCGATAGGGCGAGGCCCCTGTCCACGCCTCGCGGCCGGGAAAGCCGAGATCGAACAGGATCGCGGCGGGCACGATCGGCACCCGGATTTCCGCGGAGCGCAATGTCGACCCCACGCGAAAGCCGCGCCCGGCGGCGGCAAGCCACTCCATGACCCCGCCCGCAGCGTCGAGCCCAAACGCCGACCCGCCCGACAGCACCACAGCGTCGATCCGATCGACAAGCGCGTCCGCAGCGAGCAAATCGGTCTCGCGCGTGCCGGGCGCCCCACCGCGGACATCGACTGCCGCCACCGCCGGTTGTTCCGCCAGAACTACGCTGGTGCCTGTGATCCGGGTGCGGTCCTCGGCCTGGCCGACCAGGATTCCCGACACGTCGGTAATCAGATTGCGCGGGCCGGCTGCCACCACATTGCACCTCGTATGCCGGTTGCGCCTATACCATCACGACGAAGGTCTCGCCAGCCGACCGAGTATGAAACGCGCGGCGCTCTGAGTATGCTGCGAGTATAAACAGGCCGGCTACGGTCCCCCGATTCCGCGAGCCTGAATTGTTCGAGAAAATCCTGATCGCAAATCGCGGCGAGATCGCCTGCCGCATCATCCGCACCGCGCGGCGGCTGGGGATCATCACGGTCGCGATCTATTCGGAGGTCGACCGCGAGGCATTGCATGTCGCGCTGGCCGACGCGGCGTGGCCCGTCGGCCCCGCTCCGGCGCGCGACAGCTATCTCAATATCGAGGCGATTGTCGCGGCGGCGCTGGCGAGCGGAGCGCCGGCGGTGCACCCCGGCTACGGCTTTTTGTCGGAGAACCCGGATTTCGCCGAAGCGTGCGAGCGCGCCGGACTGGTGTTCATAGGTCCGCCTGCCGAGGCGATCCGCGCCATGGGCTCCAAGGCGGCTGCAAAGACGTTGATGGAGCGCGCCGGGGTGCCGGTCGTGCCGGGGTATCATAGTGATGACCAGAAGCCAGATCGCCTTGCCGTTGAAGCGCAGCGCATCGGCTTCCCGGTACTGATCAAAGCCTCGGCCGGCGGCGGCGGCCGCGGCATGCGGATCGTGTCCGAGCCGGCCGCGTTCTCCGCCGCCCTCGCATCGGCGCAGCGCGAGGCGGCGAGCGCCTTTGGCGACGATCGCATCTTGCTCGAAAAGTACCTGGAGCGTCCGCGGCACATCGAAGTCCAGGTGTTTGCCGACCGACACGGCAACAGCGTGCATCTATTCGACCGCGACTGCTCGATCCAACGCCGCCATCAAAAAGTGATCGAGGAGGCGCCCGCCCCCGGGCTCGACCCCAACCAGCGGCGGGCGATGTCCAAGGCGGCGCTCGCAGCGGCGCACGCGGTCGGTTATGTCGGCGCCGGAACCGTCGAGTTCGTCGTGGCCCGCGGGGCGTCCCAGTCGTTTTATTTTATCGAGATGAATACCCGGCTGCAGGTCGAGCATGCGGTAACCGAGGCCGTGACCGGGCTCGATCTCGTCGAATGGCAGTTGCGCGTCGCTGCGGGCGAGGCGCTGCCGGCGCAGCAACAGGATGTGGCGCTGCGCGGCCATGCGATCGAGGTGCGGCTTTACGCCGAGGACCCCGACCGTGACTTCCTGCCGCAGATCGGGACACTGCACCGGCTGCGCTTGCCGGCCCCGGATATGGCCAGAGTAGATACCGGGGTGCGCGAGGGTGATGTTGTCAGCCCGTATTACGATCCGATGATTGCCAAGATCATTGTGTCGGGGGACGACCGGTCGGCCGCTGTCAACCGTCTGCGGCATGCGCTGGCCGATAGCGGAGTTCTCGGCCTGCGCACCAATCTCGCCTTTCTTGCACGGATCGCAGCCCACCCGGATTTTGCCAGCGGCAGGGTCGATACCGGCTTTATCGATCACAACCGCGAGGCACTGCTGGCGCGGGAAGGCCCCCCTCCCGAGGCGGCGTTTGCCGCCGCCGCATTGCAGCGGCTCAGCACTCGCGAGGCCGCCGCGACGGCACAAGCCTCGGGCTCGGCCGACCCGTTCTCACCCTGGGCCAGAATCGATGGCTGGCGGCTGGGCATTCGAGCAGGGCAGAGCGTCTTGCTGCGCAACGGGAGCGAAACCTGCGTGATCGATGCTGTCGCGCAAGATGGCGGATGGCTCCTGGCGCTCGGCGATCGCAATCTCGGCGCTGCGATCGCATGGCGCCCGGACGGCGGCTGCGACATGATCCTCGACGGCGTCAAACAGCGCATCCTCATCCTCGGCCATGCCGCCCTGACGGCGGTGGGGATAGACGGCGAGAGCTGGGTCTTCGAGGAAATCGATCCGCTGATGCCGGCTGCGGGGGAGGATTTGGCCTCGGGCAAGCTGACAGCACCAATGCCGGGGCGCGTCACCCGGCTTCTGGTCGAGGCTGGCGCCAAAGTTCGGCGCGGCGACCCGTTGATGGTCGTCGAGGCGATGAAGATGGAGCACACGATTACTGCACCCGCCGACGGCATCGTCAGTGCGCTTCGCTATGGGGTTGGCGAACTGGTCGAGGAGGGCGCCGAGCTGGTTGCGCTCGCCGCCCTTGACCGCGACGTTGACTGAGCCTGCCGGGCCTAATCAGGCCTGGTTTTTGACGACGACCTTGATCGCGTTGTCGATCCGCTCGCGCGCATATTTGAGCGCCGTAGGCAATGCATCGAGCGGGAAGGTGTGGGTATGGACCAGCTTGGCGTCAAAGCGCTTTTGCTTCATCAGCGCCATCGCCCGATGGGTGGCGCTCTGCCCCTCACCGCGGATGCCGTAGACATAGATGTTGTTGCGCACGAGATAGGCTAGATCGACCGGTACCCGCTCCTGGGGAAAGGCGGCAAGACAGATGCGGCCGCCGCGGTCGACCATTTGCGCTGCTTCATCGAGCGCGTTTTCGGCACCCGAGCATTCGACGACAAACTGGACCCCCTTCCCGCCGGTGAGCCGCTTTACGGCAGCGACCGGGTCTTCCCGACGGGCATTGACGACGTGATCGGCGCCGAGCTTCCTGCCGAGGTCGAGGCGATGATCGCGGGTGCCTGTCAGGATTACCGGGTCGGCGCCCAATGCCTTGGCGACCGCTACCCCCAAAAGGCCGATCGGGCCGGGGCCGGTCACGACGACACCCTCGCCGGCGATCAGTCCGCCGAGCACGTCGAGCCCGTACATCGAGGTTCCGGCGGTGACGACCAAAGTTGCTTCCTCGTCGCTCATCTCGTCGGGTACATGGACCAGGGTGTTGATGCTGTTGACTGCGTATTGGGCAAAACCGCCGTCGGTGGTGAAGCCGTTGGCGCGATGACCTTTGGCGAGGTCGCCGTAATTGAGGCACGCGGTGTACATGCCCTGGCGGCAGCGCGCGCAGCGGCC
>DASXMC010000152.1:0-1645 GCA_036495885.1 Allostellaceae bacterium
GCGGTTCCGACCCTGACTTCGACGACCGGGATCACATTACTGTTTAGCCCCTCGACGGCCTCTTGCGGGTTGCCGGCGATGCGCCGTCTCGATGCCGAACGTGCCGCGTCGGTCAACACCGTGATCAGATATCCGACTGCCTCGTAAGGATAGACCAACGGATACTCGCTGCCATCGCCGAGCCGATGGGTAATCCAGACATGTGCACCGTCATCCGAGGCGCCCGCCGCGGTCAGATCGGTTACTTTAACCCCCGTAACATTCGCCATCTTTAATCGCCCCACTTGCAACGTCTCGTTCAGATCTGCCATCGGCGAGACCGCGAAGCAAGGTCAGCAATGCTGCCATGATAGACTGTGTTCGAATTCCCGCCCCCGACACAGTGACGATGGCGGAGTTCAACCGCAGCAGCAAGTGGGATTTGCGGCAAAATATCGAGGATTAGTCGCGATCGGCGCCCGAAGTGGCGGATCCGGTTGCTTTAAATGTCAAAGGCTCCAGACCGGCGTTTTCGGCAGCTAGCCGCGCGAGGGCCGACCAGTCGAGATCGCCGTTGCCGCGCGCCACCTCGGTCAGGAAACGATCGTGGATCAGGCTCGCGACCGGCATTGGCACCGCCTTTGCCTCGGCAGCGGCCAACACCGACCTGAGATCCTTCAGCGCAAGGGGCATGCTGAACCCGGCCGGTTGATACTGCTCCTCGAGAATGAGCCGGCCATAAGTCTTGTAAACGGGTGCGGAAAAGAGAGACTCGGTCAGGATTTCGAGAAAGCGATGCGGTGGTACATCGGCCTTGCGCATCAACGCGATTGCCTCGCCGAGGCACTCGATGACCGAGGCGATCAGGAAGTTTCCGCCGAGCTTCACCAGATTGGCCGCGGGTGGGAACCCGCCCGGGACGAATGTCTTTTGGCCCATGGCGTCGAACAGCGGCCGGCAGCGGTCGACCGGTTCCGGCTCGCCGGCGGCAACGATGTAGAGTTGCGCCGCGGCTGCAGCTTCGGGGCGGCCGAACACCGGCGCCGCGACAAAATGCTGCCCCGCGGCCCGATGCGCCTCGGTAAGCTCTTCGGAGAGCGCGACGGTTATCGTGCTCATCGAGACATGGACGGCATCATCGCCAAGCGCCCGGATCACGCGGCCGCTGCCGAGGATGACGTCCTCGACCGCGCGGTCGTCGGCGAGCATCGTGACGACCGCCTCGCCGCTGCAAGCGGCGGCCGGGGTGTCGGCCACCATCGCACCAAACTCGCGCAGGTCTTCAGCGCGGCTACGCGTGCGGTCCCAGACCGTGACCTTGAACCCGGATTTGAGCAGGTTGCGCGCCATCGCCTGACCCATATGCCCGAGACCAATAAAGCCTACATCCATCTTCGTGCGTCTCCGCTTGTCGGGTTTCGCGGCACTCGGGTTTCAGATGACTGTGTTGACTGCCGCCATTCACGCAGCCGGATTAAAGGGAGCGCGGGGGCACTGCCTTGACAGTCATCAGGTTTTGGTTGAGCTGCCGGAATTGACTTCCGTCAAGGCGCAGCGGAATGGCGACGTGCACCTTTGGGGCAGGAACGCGACCATTGATTGGGCAACCGAGCACAGGAGAGATAAATGGCTGTGCAAAAGATCGATCGGGCGGAATGGCAGACCT
>DASXMC010000153.1:0-6620 GCA_036495885.1 Allostellaceae bacterium
CAAACATCCATCAATTCCCGCCCAACGCCGATCCGATGGCGCAGCGCAACTCGGTCAGCCGGCCGCAGGCGACAACCTGGGCCGTCCCGCTCGACGACACCCATACGATGCAGATCGGCTATCACCGCGCTCCCGAAGGCAGGGAGCTGCGCCGCGGCCCCGGCTTTGGCCAGGACGCCAAGCGTGCCTATGAAGAGCGACAACGCGTTCCGGGCGACTATGACGCTCAGGTCAGCATCCATGGCGGGGTTGCCCGTCACGGGCTCGAGCACCTGGCCTCAACCGATCGCGGCATCATCATGATGCGCAACATGATCCGGCGCGGCGTGCGCGCTGTAAAAAACGGCGAGGATCTGGACCACCGCATCCTGCACAATGGGAGCGCGCTCCCGACCTACAGCCACGACCGGGTGGTGGCCGGGATCGCCCCAGCTGCGAGGCCTGAGGCGGATAAAGAGCTGTTGCGCGAGGTGGCACGTCAGGTCGTCGGCAGAACCATCGAGGCCGGCTCGGCCGAAGCGTGAGTGACGAGCCCGCGGCGGCATCTCCCGATGCGATGATCACCGGGATCAGCGCCGTGACCTTGGCGACGCATGACATGCGGCGCGCGGTCGGGTTTTACCGCGCGCTCGGGTTCGAGATGTTGTACGGCGGCGAGAAAGCGTCGTTTACCAGCTTTCGCGCCGGTCCCGGCTACCTGAACCTGATCGCCGCAGCGCCGGAGCAGCGCTGGTCGTGGTGGGGGCGGGTCATCTTCTACGTGTCCGATGTCGACGGTCTCCACAACCGGCTGGTCGCCGCCGGCTTTCGCCCGAGCACGGCGCCGCGCGACGCGGCCTGGGGCGAGCGGTTCTTTCATATCACCGACCCCGATGGCCACGAGCTCAGCTTTGCCTGGCCGCTCGATCAGACGCCGCCGCGTTGAATGGCGAAACCCAGGGTAGTCGCTGACGCTGTCGGCGTGATCGGGACACCGATCGGGGTTATAGTCGATAGCCTGTGGCTTGATTGCGAGCGGAGGGACGATGAGCCTCGAAGGCGGCTGCGCCTGCGGCGAGATCCGCTATCGCCTGACGGCGGCACCAATGGTCGTTCACGCCTGCCATTGCGGTGATTGTCAAAGGCAGACGGGCAGCGCGTTTGTCATCAACTTGTGGATCGAGCGGAAGTTCGTCGAGGTGAGCGGGGGTGAACCGGCTGCGTTTCGGGTGCCGCCCGGCAGCAGCGGCAAACCGCACGATGTCTTCGCCTGCGCCCGGTGCAGCACGCGTTTGTGGAGCAAATACCATGCCGCACCGGGCGACACGGTCCTGTTGCGCGCCGGCACGCTCGACGATCCGGCGGCCGTCGCACCGGACATCCATATCTTCACCCGCAGCAAGCTGCCGTGGCTCGAGTTGCCCGCCGGGGTTCAGGTGTTTGATGCGTTCTATCGGATCGACGAGGTCTGGCCGCCGCCGAACTTGGTGCGTTGGCACCAGTTGACCGCGTCCTAGCACCGGGCCACGAGTTTGCGTCGGGTACCCTCGCGGCCGACCGGAATCGGCGAGGAGGCCGCGCCGTCGGGCGGTCGTAGGCAACCCACCCCCAAAGGCTACTTGACGGCAGGCGCGAACCAAAGTAGAACGTTTAACTGCGTTTTGGGTTCGTTCCGGGCTGTGGGAAAAGGGGCTTTTATGCTGACTGCAAAGCAGCGCGAATTGCTGCTCTTCATCAATCAGCGGATCAATGCAACCGGCGTGTCGCCGTCATTTGACGAGATGAAGGATGCATTGCGGCTAAAATCGAAATCCGGAATTCATCGGCTGGTTAGCGGGCTTGAAGAACGCGGGTTCATCCGCCGGCTGCCGCACCGCGCGCGCGCGCTGGAGGTGGTCAAATTGCCGGAGGAAAGTGCCATTGCGGCGGGCGACCGCGGCAGGTTCCAGGCCAAGGTCATCCAAGGCGATTTCAGGGCCGCGCTGCCCGGAGCGCCGGTGGCTCCCGATGTCGAGGCGGTCGAGCTGCCGCTCTATGGCCGAATCGCCGCCGGCACCGCGATTGAGGCGTTGCGCGACCAGAGTGCCACGGTCGGCGTGCCGATCAGCTTGCTCGGTCACCGCGGTGAACATTACGCGCTCGAGGTCGCCGGCGACAGCATGATCGAGGCGGGGATTCTCGATGGCGACACAGTCATCATCGAGCGCGGCAACACTGCCGACAACGGCGCGATCGTTGTCGCCCTGATCGATGAGCAGGAAGTAACATTGAAGCGTCTGCGCCGGCGCGGCGCCTCGATCGCGCTCGAACCCGCGAACAAGGCGTACGAGACTCGCATCTTCGGGCCCGACCGTGTCCAGGTGCAGGGCCGCTTGGTCGGTCTTTTGCGCCGCTATTGAGGGCACTTTCGCCCGCGGGAGCCCAGGCGCTGCGCTGGCGCCGTCAAAAACGGCGGCGCAGAACCGCGACAGCGAGGCGCCAGCTTTGGAACGGATCGCGTTGCTGCAGGGCCGGGTCAAACGGGTTGTAGCCTGCGCGTTGCAGCCGCCGCAATGAGCCCTCTGCGATCACTGCCGGCAACAGCGCCGGGAGTGCAGCGTGCGACGGCCTAGGGCAGATTTGGCGGGCTGCGCCCAAATGAGCCGCTGCGATTGTCGCGATCTCGCCAACCGCAGTGCGTAATTGAGCAGAGCCGCCGCTTCGGCGGGCCTCGCCCCAATCCAGCCCGTGGCGCACGGCGAGCTCGGCGGGAACGAACGGGCGATGCGCGCCTGCCACCCGCATCGGCAACGCGCGCAGCAGGCCCGAGAGGGCAAAGGCGATCCCGATATGACAGGCGGCCGCCGCTGCGGCATCGCGCACGCCGAGAACCTCGAGCGCCGAACAGATGAGGCGTGACGAGGTGCCCTCGGCATAAGCCTCGAGTTCCGCAAGGGTGGCCGGCGGCTCATCATCGAGATCGGCTTCGCGCGCGTCGATCAGCCGGTCGAGATGGCTGCGGGTCAGCCGATGCTCGCGCGCCGCGCGGCTTAGCGCCTCGACCACCGGATGGTGCCGGACTGGGCCGGAGCCGAATGCAGCGGCGATGTTTTCACGCCACCACTCGAGCCGGATCCGGCCGAGGGTCGGCTGCGTGACATGCTCCCGTACGCTTGCAATCTCATAGTTGAAGGCGTAAAGCGCGAACAGCGCCTCGCGGCGGGCGGCCGGGGCAAACAGCGCCGTCTGGTACCGGTCGCGGTCGTGGCGCTGCACCAACGCCGCAACCGACGACAACTTATCCGCAGGCGCGGAACGTTGGCCAGGAACCGGCGTTTGGTTTCGCAATGCGTTCACACAACCCGGGATGACCGCCATGGCTTTCGAACTGCCGCCCCTGCCGTATCCAAAAAACGCGCTCGAACCGCATATCTCCGAGCGGACGATGGACTTCCATTACGGCAGGCATCACCAAGCCTATGTCACGAACTTGAACAACCTCGTCAAGGACCAGCCGCTCGAACGGCAATCGCTCGAGGAGATCATCACAGCGACGTATAAGGACAGCTCGAAAACCGGCGTCTTCAACAACGCCGCCCAGGTGTGGAACCACACCTTTTTCTGGCATTCGATGAAGCCGCAGGGCGGCGGTGCGCCGAGTGGCGAGATTGCCGCGGCGATCACGCGGGATTGCGGCGGTCTCGACAAGTTCAAGGAGCAGTTCAAGGCCGCCGCGGTCGGCCAATTCGGCAGCGGCTGGGCGTGGCTTGTCGCCGACCGCGGTCAGCTGAAGATCGTGCCGACACCAAACGCGGTCAATCCGCTGGCCGAGGGTCAGAGCGCGCTATTGACCTGCGATGTCTGGGAGCACGCCTATTACCTTGATTATCAGAACCGGCGGCCGGATTTCGTCCAGACTTTTCTCGATCACCTGATCAATTGGGAATTCGTGGCGCAGAACCTCGCCAAGGCAAAGTAAGCGCCGCGACGAGTCGTCCTTCCACGGCGAAAAGGGCTGGCCTCTCTGCCGGCCCGACCCCAATCACAAATGAAGACCACGGTCAAGCAGGACTGCGGTGTATTCGCGATAGCTTAACCCCAACGCCTGCGCGCGGGCGAGGCGAGCCAGCGCAATCTCGCGTGGTGGCGTTTTCCACGCCCGCGCATGGGCTTTTTTCCAGCAGAAGGCTCGCCAGCCCGCTTGCGGATCGAGCGGCGGTCCGCGGTTGTGGCCGATCAGCGACGAGAAAAGCATGCTCTCCCCGGACGTAAGACCCCGCGGTCCGAACGCCCGGCCGAGGTCTCCGATGAACGCTCAGCGACCAAAGGCACCACGAGGAGCGCCGACCGCCGGGGCACCATCGCGACAAACTGCCTGATCCGGAACAGAAAAAACATCCCAAATCAGCTGCCAATGCACGGCCACAGCGCCTCGACAGTCGCGCCGGGTTTCCTTTTCGCCGATAATTTTGAATAATGAGGCGGCGAGGCAGCGAGAGAGAATGATGAGGCGCGCTCTTTGCCGGCCAAGGTTCATCTCAATGCCTCACCGGCTCTGTGTTGAACCTCCCGCCGGACAGGCAGCACGCATCAAATGCTCAAAGCTCCGCATTTGGGAGGCTCCGAGCGCCTCTGAAGCAGTCACAGTCACCGGACCGCGTTGCTGCCCGTTTGCATGCGCCTTTCGGTCTGCACGTGCCGTTGCGTATGGGCCTCGGCGTTTTCGCGGAACACCTGATCGGTCAGTTGCTTTTGGCTCTCCGGCATGGCGTTGTAGAGGTTTTCGAAGGCCGGCACCAGCTGCTGCAGGTGCTGAGCATGCGCCTCGGCGATCCTCTCATAAGACTGCATGTTCTGCAGCGCGTTCATCGTCGAAAACTGATCTCTGCGCGTAGTGAACTCCTGGTCCATCTGGCGTGCATTCTCGCGCATGACCTTGGCGAATTGATCCCATTGCGGCTGCTCCGCGGGGGTGATCCGCAACTGGGCGTGTAATTCGCGGATGTGCTGTTCGACGCGTTGCTCGGCGGTGGCGCCGGGAACGCTGTGCGAAGACATCGGCGACGAGGCCGCCGCAGGACCCGGCGGTGTCACGGTCGCGCCCGGCGCGGTACTCGACTGCGCGAACGCCACCGCCGGCAAGGCCAAGAAAGCCGCAAACGCGGCAGAAGCAAGATAGGTCGAGCGAACCATGGTGATAAATCCTTCCCCTCGAACGGGTGGCGATACAAAGGCCGCAGCAGGCGGTGCTGTCGGGCGATCTCTAGCCGGCTGCCTTTCGGCTAGCCTGCTGCGCGGTCCGATCAGTACCCGTAATAAGCGCCGGGCGGGGGCGCGTAGTAATTGCTGTAGGGATAGCCATAATAGACCGGGGGCGGCGCGTAGTAGTTGTACGGGTTCGAGGCAACCGCCGCGCCAAGGCCGAGGCCGATAATCCCGCCTGCGATCGCCGCACCAACCGCAGCCCCCCCGCCGCCGCCGTGATAATGGCCGCGCCCGCCGCCGTGATAGCGGTCCGCATTGGCGGCGATCGGGGCAAGGGCGAGAGCGGTGCTCAAGGCGACCGCGGACAAGACGCGTACGGACATGACAGAGCTCAACTCGCTGTTACTAGCTAGATGACAACGTTTGCGGTGCGCGTGGAGTTCCCGGCTGCAAATGGCTCGTCGCCGCGGGCGGAGGCGGCGTTCCAGGGGATTATCCGGCTCTTTCCGACCATGGGTCTCGCGTCAAACCGCAATGATCGCTAGGTTTGGCTGACGGGATCGGGCCTGGCCCGGCACCAGCGAAAGGAAGAATTGATGACGGCGGGATTGGTCATAGAAAGGCGGCGGCTTGGCAAGGGCGGCCCAGAGGTATCGGCAATCGGGCTCGGCTGCATGTCGCTGTCCGGGGTCTACGGCAAAAGCGACGATGCGGCCGGCGCGGCGCTGATCCAGCGCGCGCTCGATTTCGGCGTCGATCATTTCGACAGCTCCGACATGTATGGCTGGGGTCAGAACGAAGAACTACTCGGGCGGGCGCTGAAGGGCCGGTGCGAGGGGGTGGTGATCGCCACCAAATTCGGCCAGACCCCGCGCCCGGGCGGAGCCAACGGCGTCGACGGCACTCCCTGCTATGTTGCGCAAGCCTGCGAGGCGAGTCTGAGGCGCCTCGGCGTCGATGGCATCGACCTATATTACCAGCACCGTGTCGATCCGGCGGTCCCGGTCGAGGACACTGTAGGAGCGATGGCGCAGCTGGTCGAAGCGGGCAAGGTTCGCTTTCTCGGCCTTTGCGAGGCGCGGCCCGAGCGCATCCGCCGCGCGCACGCGACCCATCCGCTGGCGGCCGTGCAGAGCGAATTCTCGCTGCTCTATCGCGAGGAGGCGACCGAGATCCGCCAATTGACGCGCGACCTCGGCATCGCCTTTGTCGCTTATGCCCCGCTCGGCCGTAGCCTGTTGGCCGGGGTCGTCTCCGATCTCGCTCATCTCGACGAGGGCGACACCCGTGGCCGTCATCCGCGGTTCATGGGTGATAATTTTGCCAAGAACCGCGCGCTGGTCGGGCATATCGAGGCGCTCGCGCGCGAAAAGGGCTGCACCCCGGCGCAGCTGGTGTTGGCTTGGCTGTTGGCCCAGGGTCCGGATGTGATCCCGATCCCCGGCACCAAGCATATC
>DASXMC010000154.1:0-3275 GCA_036495885.1 Allostellaceae bacterium
GTTTCCGCGGGCCCCATAAACCAGTCGACATCCTCTTTTGCCGGACGCGGCAGCGCCGCCCGTTGCCACTCCAACCCCCAGATGATAGCGATTACCGGCGGACGATCAACGATCGGCTGGCCGCCCTCCAACCCTTGGTCACAACCCGGCTTCAGGATCTGGTAAAGCAGCGGGGAAACTCCGGCGGGATTGCCCCAATTCCTTGGGCGCACGACAAGGGCGGGCAGAACCGCCGCGAGAGGTTGGAAAGCGTGCTCACTCGATCATCCCGAACCGCTGGTAACCGCATCGGCATCTGGCTTTTTGCCGCGATGCTGGGGCTCTTGTCCTGCACGCCGGCGCGGGGCCCTTCGGCTCACGGCGATAACATCGGCGCAAACATCATAGCCCAATCGATTATCACTCCGAGATTTAGCGCCACAGACTTCATCACTACCGATGGGCGGCGGCTGCCGCTGCGTAAATGGCTGCCGCCAGGCCCGCCGCGCGCCGTGCTCCTTGCATTGCACGGTTTTAACGACTACAGCCGCGCGTTCGAGATGCCCGCGACGGCGTGGGCCAAGGAGGGCATCGCCACCTTCGCCTATGATCAACGTGGGTTCGGTGCGGCACCCGAGCGCGGATTGTGGCCGGGACGCGCGGCACTCGCCGCCGACGCTACAGTGGCCTGCGGCATTCTCCGCCGCTTGTATCCTGGTGTGCCCCTTTATTTGCTTGGAGAGAGCATGGGCGCGGCCGTCGCGGTAATCGCGATGACCGGCGAGAGCGGGACGCCGATCCCAGACGTCGATGGCGTAATTCTGAGCGCGCCGGCGGTGTGGGGCCGGTCGGCCATGGGTCTCGTGCCGCGCGCTGCGCTGTTCATCGCCGTGCGATTGTTTCCCAGTCTAACGCTTACCGGCCAAAGCCTCCACATTATGGCTTCGGACAATATCCCGATGCTGCGGGCATTGGGACGTGACCCGCTGGTCATAAAGGAAACTCGCGTCGACACGGTTTGGGGTTTGACCAATTTGATGGATGCGGCACTTACCTCAGCGCCGCGGATGCATGTTCCGCTCTTGATCATGTATGGCGCACACGACGAGATCATACCAAAGCAGCCGATTCGGCAATTCGTCCGGACCTTACCGCATGATCCGCGCGACCGCCGCAGCTTTGCCTATTACGGGCACGGCTTCCACATGCTGTTACGCGACATCGAAGGGCCGATGGTGAGCGCCGACGTCGCCGAATGGGTTCTGATGCCCGGCATGCCGCTCGCCTCAGGCGCCGACCGCATTACATTCCAAGCCGATCTCGGCGCCTCCAACCAGGCGGCACTCGCCGCGCGATAAGCGATGGCGTCGCCTCATCTTATACCGCTGTTGTTGTTGGTGGCGGTCGCCAACGGCACACCTCTTGTCGTGCAAAAGCTCCTCGGTCAGCGCTATTCGCAGCCTGTCGACGGCGACCGCCGATTTGTGGACGGGCGGCCGATATTCGGCCGGGCGAAGACACTGCGCGGCCTCGCCTGCGCGATCGTAGCGACGACGGCGGTGGCGGTGATCGTCGGGCTGGGGTGGCAAATCGGGTTGTTGGTTGGCGCTCTCGCGATGACCGGTGACCTGTTTTCCAGCTTTCTCAAGCGCCGGCTCGGCCGCTCGTCGAGCAGCCCGATCCTCGGCATCGATCAGATCCCGGAATCGCTGTTCCCACTTCTCGCCTGCATCTACCCGTTATCGCTGACCATCGCCGATGTCGCGGTTGGCGTCGTGATTTTCTTCGTCGCCGAATTGGCGGTATCCCGCCTCCTCTACGCGCTCGATCTGCGCGATCCGCCCTATTGACGCGCTCAGCTCATGCAGTGTGATTTCGGGCGGGCAGTTGATCCTGGCGGCGACCACCGAGGACCCGACTCCGACCGAAGTGTAGCCGATCATGCGGCCATATCGCCAAGATCCGGAGCCCATCCGTCGGGGCAGCCTCGAATCGAGAGTGATTGGGATCGCCCCCGGCAGGCAGATTTGGCCGCCATGGGTGTGACCGCTCAGCATCAGATCGAAATCGGCATTCGCGGCCTGGCGATAAATTTCGGGGGTGTGGGACAACAGGATCGAGAATGCGTCCTCAGGGATCGGCGATGCGGCTTTTTCAATGTTGTCCATGCGGTAAAAATGCGCATCGTCGATCCCGGCGAGATACAGCCTTTGGCCGTGGCGGATCAGCGGCTCGGCCTCGTTGACCAGCACTCGTATGCCCATCTCCTCTAGTGCCGGCACCATGCGCAACGAATCGTGATTACCTAAAACGGCATAGACCGGCTTGGCGATATGCGCTCTGATCTCCGCCATCCCCGCGATGGCCTCCGCCCACGGCCCGTAGGTCTTGCCGCGATAGTCGCCGGTTAGCACGCACAAATCGTAGCACAGTTGCGGGAGCAGCTCGGCCAGCCGCCGCATCGCCGCCGGGTTTATGTCGACATGCAGGTCGCTGATCTGCAGGATCGTGAACTTGTCGAACGCGGCCGGCAGCCGCGGCAAGGCGACCCGATGACGGCGAACCTCGATGCGTCCGGCGTTCCTGGTCGCCCACCAGTACAAGCCGGTCAGCTTCAGTGTGCGCCGAACAAACACGGGGGTCCGATACCATCGCCGGGAGCGAAATGCGGAGCGGGCGGCCCAGGCGGCCCGTACCTCGAGATCACGCTCGAGACCGAGCCGCTGCCGCGAAAATAGGCGGCCCAAGCGCTGTTCGAGCTGGTCGAGCACATCCCGATCGGGTAAAGACGGACGCCGCTGACGATCGGCGGGAACGCGAAATTCCATGCTGGCGGTGAGCGTTGCCGTCTGATTTATCATCGACAAATTCTTTCGCGAGAAATTGCGGCTTATTGGGGGCGAAGCGCAGGGTTGCCGGACCTCCGGGACAACTGACGCGGATCGCTTATATCCGATCTTCCTTGCATATGCCTTGCCAGCACGGTATCCAGTTCGGGCCCGATGCGGTCCCGGCGCGGCACCCGTAGCTCAGCTGGATAGAGCGCTGCCCTCCGAAGGCAGAGGTCGTGAGTTCGAATCTCGCCGGGTGCGCCAACGTTATCAGCACCTTAGTGTCCTCCTGGCTGAGCAGGATCGATAAATCCCCATTAAATCCCCACACACGAGGGCGGTCATTGCGCGACCGAATCGCTCGCATTTGTAACGGGGCGTTGTGGAGGCCGAGCCGGTCGCCGACAACCAAGATATCGCGCATGGTGGTTATCCCACCCTATTTCGGGGTGGGCGATTGGCTCT
>DASXMC010000155.1:0-3613 GCA_036495885.1 Allostellaceae bacterium
AGCCGTTCGGCCTCCACGACGTAGTTGACAAAGTCGTGATAGGCGGAGCTGTCGCCGGCCGGCCCGCCCTTGGCCCGCGCCCCGCCGAATAACCCGAATTTCATGCTTTACCCTCTGTTGCCCGGCCGGTCCGGTCTTTAAACACATCGTGGTCGATATAGGTCTGCGAAAGCATTCATCGGCGCCGCTCTGCTGCGCCAACGAAGCGTTGGCCCGGATCAGTTCCGCCGCCCCGTCAGGATCGCGACCGGGTAGGCGTAGTCGATCCGCTCGCTGTCGCGGCGCACCGGGATGCCGAGACGGTCGTCCTCGGCGGAGGCCGCGAACATGTCGACGATTTTCTTCTCGTCGCCGGGGTTCGGGAACGATCGCGCCAACAGCGCCGCGACCTCGCCGCGCAGCTCGGTGAAGGTCACCCCGGGCTCGGCTACGCCGGCCGCGCGAAACAACCCCTGCAATTCGGCCAGCGGCAGTGCCCGGACATGGCTCGGGTCGCGCAATTTTTCGAGCCGGTTGAACGCGGCGGCTTTTCCCGGGTCGGCGGAGGCGCAGGTATCGACCACGACGACCCGCCCGCCCGGCGCGCAGACCCGCACCATCTCGCGCATTACCGCCGCGGGATCGGGGAAGTGATGCACGGCAAAGCGGGTGACGACGATTGTGAACGCGCCATCCGGCCAGGGCAGAGCGGCGACGTCGCCCTCGCACCAGGTGACGTTGGCGATATTCCTCTCCGTCGCCAATTCCCGCGCCTGGTCGAGCATCGCGGGGGTCACGTCGATACCGGTTGCATCCTTGACGTAGGGTGCAAAGGCGCACACCACGATGCCGCCGCCGCACGCGACGTCCAGCAGGGTGTCGGTCGGCCCGGGAGCGGCGGCGTCGATGACCAGTTGTAGCGCGTCAGCGTCGGTGATCGCACTGGCGGTGCTGAACGGCACCGCCTGGCGAGTGAACTGGTCGCGGATCAATGCGCTGTGGGCTTCTTGCGTCGTCACCCCGCTGCTCCTTCTAATCGCGCCGAGTCACCCGCTCATCCTAGCCAATTTGAGCGAGGGAGGCAGCGCGTCATCTTCGAGCAGACCGGGGCGCCAGCCGAGATCGTTAGAATTTGACGCGGAACTTGCCGATCAGGACCTGTTCCTGTCCCGAAAAATTGGCGACGACAGTCCGTTTGCCCCACATATACTCGACGCCGGTGTCGATAAATGCGACCGGGCTCCAGATCACATTGAAATTGACCGACTGCAAACGCTTGTTCGCGACCGTCGATTCCACCGGCCCGACGAGCTGCGACGAGACATTGGCCATCCAATAGCCATAGGCCAAGTTCGACCGCAGGTTCGGGAGCCAGAAATGCTGATAACCGACGACGCCGCCCGCTTCCATGATCGGGGTCGCCAAGATCGCGGCTGCGGCCGCAGCCGAAGTCGGCGTCACCAGGTAGTTGGTCGCCAGATCTCCGCCAGTCGCGTTGGTCAGATAACGGCCGATGCCGTCGCCGACCGAGAACTGCCATTGGAAATCGTCTTTGCCCCACCCGGGTTTGACGTCGCCGGAAAGCCCGCCGCCGTACCCCACGAACTTCTGGTTGACATATCTTCCGTCGTTCATCGTCAAGGTCGGACGGAGCACACCCCGGAAATTGACATGGCCCCAAGGCTGCGCCCAGTAGGAGGAAAAGGTCAGGTCCGGCGCCGAACTCTTCGTCGGGTCGCTCGCCAAGGTGCAGCCCGCAGCATTGGTGACCTGGACCCCGTTGGCGACGCAGAAACCGGTGCCGCCATTGCTCGCGGGAACCAAACCGGCGGTCGTATTAACGACCTGATTTGTCGAATCCGTCGCGATCTTGCCGGCCGGCGTCAGAATGGCGGTTTGCGGCTGCTCCGCGGCGGCTGACCACGAACTGCCCCAAGGCCCTTCATAGGTATAGCGAAGTTGCGGTATGCGCTGCGGGCCGGCGATACCGACCGATCCATCGTCCGTGAACACTTCGGGCTCGGCCGCGGTGTCGCGAAAATTGGAATTGGCTTGGCCGGCGAGAAAGCCGCCGAGCGTACCGAAGCCATAGCGCAACCGCGGGATCAGCGCGTTGTTGAAGGCGGACTGGCCGTTCTCGCCGGTCGTGCTGAAATTGTTGGTCCCCTTGAAGTCGATTTCAAGAAAGGTGCTTGCTTCTCCGTAAGATGTCGGTGTCCTCGTCTCGACATTGAGCCGCGACTGCTGCGGAGACTGGAAAGATACCCCGTTGCCGCGCGAGCTCTGGATATTCACCGGCACCAGTTGGCCGGCGGCGGGGAAGCCGGGAACAATGCCGCCGCCGAGGTGGAGCGGCATCGTCTCGATATTGCCGTCGATCGAGGCGGTCACGCTTGGCACGCCGTTGGCCGGACCGTTTTGCAGATAATAAAAGATCGATTCATCGATAAAACCGCCGATACGTATCGACGTTTCGGTCCCGGGTATCAAAAACGAGCGGGCAAAGCTGCCGCCGGTAGCCGCCGCTGACGAGACCGACGAACCGAGCGGACCGACGCCGCCACCCGGGGGTGGGTTCTGCGCCAGCTGATCGATCCGCGCCTTGAGCAGGTCTTGTTCTTTGTTGAGTGATAGTTGTTGCGCACTGAGCGCTGCTTGGCTCGCCTGTAAATCCGCCAATTCGTCGGCGTGCGCCGCAGCGAACCCAACAAGCAAAACACTAACCGCAGCGGCACTGATCTTCGAAGCAGCTTTCAGGTCTGGATTCATGATGCTTGCCTCCCTGATTGAGCATCAGCGGGGACAGGCTACTGACGGTTTATGACATGTCAATGACGGTAGTGGCGTTTTCGGCTCATTGTGCCCTAAATACAACAAAGCATATAACACATTGCTAGAATTGCTTTTCTCATGGATTTAGTTGCAATGAAACCGCCGTTTTTGGTCAAAAAAAGTGCGTGCCGCGGCGCAGTTGGAGAATGCGGGACTGGGCTGATCACCGTCTTGCGGCGATCACAGTTATCCTGTGCGAGAACGTTGTCCGCGAGGCGCGGTCCCGGTGAGCGGCTATAGCAGGGTGTTGGGATGATATAGGGCTTGCCGTCGAGTTGGCATACCAACTATAGTGACCGCTGATGAAGGCAGGCGTTTGCGACACTGCGTTTCAGCACCGCCACCTCCTCGGCATCGAGGGTCTGTCACCGGCGGAAATCGAACATTTTCTCGACCTCGCCGACGGCTATGTCGAGCTCAACCGGCAGGCCGACAAAAAGCGCTCGTTGCTGCGCGGGCGAACTTTGATCAACTGCTTTTTCGAGAACTCGACGCGCACCCGCACCTCGTTCGAAGTTGCTGGAAAAAGGCTCGGCGCCGACGTTGTCAACATGGCGGTGGCGGTGAGCTCGATGGTCAAGGGCGAAACCTTGATCGACACGGCGATGACATTGAACGCGATGCATCCCGATGTACTGGTCGTGCGCCATCCCGAATCGGGTGCGGTGCAGCTGTTGTCGGAGAAAGTCGATTGCGCGGTCGTCAACGCCGGCGACGGCAGCCACGAGCATCCGACCCAGGCATTGCTCGATGCGCTGACGATCCGCCGGCGCAAGGGGCGGCTCGGCGGGCTCACCGTCGC
>DASXMC010000156.1:0-2629 GCA_036495885.1 Allostellaceae bacterium
GAGGGTTGGGCCAAGCTCGAAGCGCTCGTCGTAGGCGAGCAAGGTGCAGGCGAGGACGGCGGGGCGCATCGCACCCTTGCGCTTGACGACCATGCGCGCCGAGGCGCACATGACGCTCTCGGGCGATTTGCCAAGTATTCCCCAGCACGCCTCGGTGATTTCCGGCACCTCGGCGGCGGCGTCCATTTCGGGAAAGACCATCAACCGCACCGGATCGGCGGCATCGATCGCGACCCCCAGTTCGCCAAACAGCCGGGCAAAGCCGGCGCGGATTTCGGCCTCGGTCTCGCCCGAGAGCCGACGGCTTGCGACATGCAGCGAAAACCCGTTGTGCGCGAGCCAGCACAGCCCGTCAATCGTCGGCTTCCAGCTGCGCCGGCCGCGCTCCTTTTCGTGAACCGCCCGACCGTAATGGTCGACCGAGACGCGGATCGTCAGCCGCTCGCCGAAGCGGTCTTTGAGCTGCAGCAACGCCGGTTTGCACTTCGCCATCGGCTTCATCGCATTGGTCAGCACCAGCGCGTCGAAACCGCGCGACAATGCGTCGGCAAGCATCGCCGGCAGCTCGGGGTTCATAAAGGGCTCACCGCCGGTAAACCCGATCAGCCTCGTGGGCAGCCGGTTCGCTGCGATCTCGTCGAGGTAAAGGGCGACCTCGGCCGCGGTCAAATAAACCAGCTGGTCATTCCTCGGCGATGATTCGATATAGCAATGGCCGCAGGTCAGATTGCACAGAGTGCCGGTGTTAAACCAGAGTGTCTCCAGCGCCTTCAGCGCGACCTGGGCGCGCCGCTCCCCCGCGGCGGTAACCAGCGGGTCCTCAAATTTGCGCAGCTCCATCAGGGCAGCCCCGCAAGCCGGCGGCGATCATGCGAGCATAGGCCGGCGGCGGCGCCCGCGGCGAGATTTCGCGATCAAATTGCGGTGAGTTCGGGGGCTCAGTGCCCCACCGCCGAACTCGGCTGCGGCTGGCTGGTTGGATCCGGTTGCGGCTGCTGCTGAGACTGCTGCTCCTGGAGGTGCTGCGCTTTTTCTTCGCGCGCGTGCCTGGCCGCCAAATGGTGACCGACGATGCAGCCGCCCACAGCCCCCAGTATCGCATGATGGCCTGCATAATGCCCGGCAACGCCGCCGACGACCGCACCCTTGATGCAGCCTTTGGCATGCGCGCTCGGCGCTGCCGAGGCCGCCGCGAGACAGCCGGCAACGACGGCCGGCAGCAACCCGTACTTCATCTCGAAATCCTCCACGCGACCGGTCTTGCCGTGATCCGGCAAGCGCCCGCCCAAGGCCGGTATCGGCGTTCCGGCGACATCCACCGCATCAGCAGTATAACCGAATTCGCCAATTGGATGTTGAGATCAATCGGGCGCCCGGAGGGAGGACGCCCGACCGCAACCATATCTCGACCGTTTTGCGCCGTCGGCGAGCCGCAATCTTATGACCCGGCGCCCCGTGAAACGCGGGCCCCGAATTCAAGAATCGTGGGCAGGAGGTTACCGGCCGTAGTTCGACCGCGTCTGAGTATCTGAGCGGGAGCTGCCTTGCTCCTGCATGCGAGCTCTTTCGCGCGCGTGCTTTGCCGCCTCGTGATGGCCGACAACGCAACCGACGCCGGCTCCGATCAAGCCGTGGTGACCAACAAAATGGCCGGCGACCCCGCCGATCGCTGCACCTTTCAAGCATCCCGCGGCATAGGCCGGGGTTCCGGCCAGGCCCGCAACCAACAGGGGTACCACTACAATCAATGCCCGCTTCATGTAGATTTCTCCACGTTGCGTATTGTCTTTCTTTAGGGAAACACTCCCACGCCCGTGAAAGTTCGGCACGGACGACCCGGTTTCCGAGCCGCGCCCACGGCAAGATGCGTGCAGCGGTCGCGGCATTGCGGCGGGCGGTTGTGTTGACTAACTTCTACAGCTTCGGCTGGTGCCGTCGAATGAGATAGAACAGGACCTATAGAACAAGACATGGAGACAGCGATACCGCGCCACATCCGGCTGACCTCGCATCCGAGCAGCGCCGGGCAAAGTGCGATCCCGTTGCGCTGGGGTGCGATCGACCCGGTTGAGCGCGGACCGGTGGTGGCAAGCCCCGCCGAGGCTGGGCAGCGCAATGCCATCGGCTCCTATTCGGGCGCTTACGGCGTTTATCGTGCGCTCGCCGTCGCGACCAAAGCCTTGGCCCGGGATCACCGCCCCGATCTGACCGATACCGCGCCGGCGGCGCTGATAGCACCCAATGCGCGTTGGGGCGATCCGGCAAAGATCGTCTCGCTCGATCCATGGGGACACCTCGTCGGCGAGATTTTTGCCGATGTGATCGGCCGCGGCGTCGATGTGCGCCCAACGATCGCGGTCACGACGGCGCGCATTGCGATGCCGGAGATCCGCGAGCGGATGGCCGAGGGCGGCCTTGTCGCGGACGGGGAGGTCTTGCTCGCGAATGGCGAAATCCGCGTGACCAAGGCGGCGATCGATCCGGTCTGGCATCTGCCCGGTCTTGCGGCACGGTTTGGTGTTGCCGAGAGCGGGCTGCGCCGCAGCCTGTTCGAGGAAACCGGCGGCATGTTTCCCGAGCTCGTCACCCGGCCCGATCTCGAGGTGCTGCTGCCGCCGCTCGGCGGGGC
>DASXMC010000157.1:0-5333 GCA_036495885.1 Allostellaceae bacterium
GATCGTACTCGACTTCGACAACCAGTTCGGGGCGCAGCGGTTGCCATGCGCCGGAGCGTTCTGTGCTCCAGCGGCTCGGTCCTCCCGGCGCCGATCCGGTGAACCCGGGCGGCTCGATCAGCGCCTCCAGGCGGCGCGTCAATGCCGGGCGCTCGCGGTTGGAGATCGTTGCGGTAAACCCGACATGGTTCAGGCGGCTGTCATCATCGTGGAGTCCGAGCAGCAATGAACCGACCTGCGCGCTGCCGCTCTGATAACGGAAGCCGCCGACGACGCAATCCGCGGTTCGATGCGGCTTGCCTTTGATCATCGCGCGCTCCCCCGCCTCGTAGAAGCCGTCGACCCGTTTGGCGACGACGCCGTCGAGGGACCCGTGGCCGGCTTCGTCCAGCCACTTGAGTGCCACGCCTCGATCGCGGCTCATCGGTGAAAGAGTGAGCCGTCCAGGAACACCGCACCCGGCGACAAAGCCTTCGAGCGCGGCACGCCTCTCGGACAGCGGCGCGCGGGTCAGATTTCTGCCGTCCGGAGTGAGCAAAATATCGAACAGGATCAGTTGCGCCGGCGTCTCCGCTGCCAGCCTGCGGATGCGGCTCGGGGCCGGGTGCAGCCGGGCTTGCAGGGCCTCGAACGAGACTTTTCCGTCGATATCGATGACCAGTTCACCGTCGATGACAAACCCCGTCGCCGGCGTTGCCGCCAGGATCGCCACGATTTCCGGAAAGTATCGGCCCAGCGGCTTACCGGATTTGCCTTTGAGCGCGACCGCCGCACCCGACTTGAACGCGAGACAGCGAAAGCCGTCCCATTTCGGCTCGTACTGCCACTCGCCTTCGCTTTCGGGGAGCGTTTCTGCCGACCGCGCCTCCATCGGCGGCGTTTCGAGTGGGACAAGATGGTCGGGCCATTCTGTTGCCGAGCGATCGTGACATTGGGTCTTCATCCCGCCACGATAACGCCTATCCCGGCGTTCCGCACCGACGGCCACGGTTTGATTGCCCACGTCAAAAGCGCAACCCAGCCGGAGCAAGCGACGCGCGGTCGCGCCCGAGCCGCTCGTTTCGCGAACACGATGACAAACTAACAAAGGGCGTTCGATAGAGTTTTCCGGTCCCACGATCGTTTCGGTATGCCCGACGCCCCCGCCGGCAGAACCGAAATGGAACGTACGTCCGCTGTAATGGTTGACCACGTATGGAAACTACCTCCGACAGCAACGGTGGTGAGCGCTACCCTGCGCCTACGGCCACTCTCTCGACGCGATCATCCCCGCCCTCTGACCGCTGGAGCAAGGGGAGCGCAGCGGCGGCAATTGGGTTGGCAAGCCTCTTGAGCTGGGGTTTATTCTATGGCGTCATTCACGGGGTGCGGGCGGTGTTTGGCTGGAGTTGACGAGGCTGCACCTGAGGCAGCCTCCTTGCCGCCGCGGGCCGCGCAGCCTGTTGACGCGATCCCGCCAGATCAGTAGCCGCCGCCGTGCCAGCTCATCGGTTGCGGCAATTCGCATTGATACCTGGCCGGGGTCGAAACCGGCCAGCAGTGCCGCTCGGCCATGCATAGATCGAACATCTGGTCGGCGGGCATTCCCGACACCGCTGCGGCATATTCCTGGCAAAGTGTCTCGATTCCCTGTGTGTAGGCGAGCTCGGAGAGGGCTTGCCCGTGGGCGGCTGTGAATGCAACCAGTGAACCGAGCGCCGCGTAGAAGGCGGATAAGACCGGTCTCACCGATCCCGCCGCAGCCGATGGCTCTCCCCCCGCCTCGACCCGATTGTCAACAGCGCGGGAGGGCTTGTCGCGAAGAGATCGGGTGAGGCCCGGGCAGGATCCTGTCGCGCCGATGGCGCAGAAGCGGTTTCCTCGCCGGAGCCTGTCGCGCACAGATTCGCGCAGCGGCGACATATAGAGCCGGCCTCGGTTCGGTCGCGATCGTAGCCGATCGCGCCCACACTACCGCAGCCGGCAGCGTAATCGAACGGCTTTACGCCGCGGGCCGGCGGCTGCGGCATGGAGCTCGGGTGCTCCCGATCAACCCCCCGAGTTGCCTCTGGTCGGTGTGCGGCGGCCTGCCTATGATCGCGCGTCGATGACCGCTCTCACCCGCTATATCCTGCGACAGTGCCTCGGCGTCACCATTTTCGTTACCGCGGCACTCAGCGCCGCGGTGTGGCTTGCCCAGTCGCTCCCGCTGATCGATTTGATCGTCAATCGCGGGCTGTCGCTCGATGTCTTCCTTTATTTGGCGATGCTGATCCTGCCGCGATTTATCGACATCGTGCTGCCGATCGGCGTCTTTATCGCGGTACTCCTGACCTTCAACCGCCTCGCCACCGAAAGCGAGCTCGTGGTAATGCGGGCGGCGGGGATGGGCCCGTTGGCGCTCGCCCGGCCCGTCCTGATTCTGACCGCAATCTCCTTTTTTATTTTGCTCGGCTTGTCGCTGTACGTGCTGCCCGTGACCAGCCGGGCTTTCAAAGATATGCAGTTCGAAATCCGCAACCGGTTTGTCTCGAGCCTGATCCAGGAGGGGACGTTTACCACCGTCTCCGACAAGCTGACGATTTACATCCGCAACCGCGACGCTAATGGCGACGTCCTCGGGCTGTTGATCAACGACAGCCGCGACCCGAAGAAGCCGGTGACCATCTTGGCCCAGCGTGCCGCCTTTGTCGACACGCCGTCGGGCTCGCGAATCATCATGGTCAATGGCGACCGACAGCAGTTCGACCCCGAGACCAGCAAGCTTTCGGTCCTGACCTTCGAGCGATACACCCTTGATCTTGGCAGTATGCAAGACGCGCCGGTCGTGCGTTTTCGCGGCGCCGAAGAGCGCTTTATCGGAGAGCTGATGTTCCCGACCACCCATGATCCGGTAATCCGCCGCAGCTTCATCATGGAGGCACATCAACGGCTGCTCGTGCCGCTGTCGGTTCTCAGCTTTGCCCTCATTCCTCTCGCCTGTGTGTTGCCCGGCGAATTCAGCCGCCGAGGGCAGGTCAAGCGTGTTCTGGCGGCTGTCGGCGCCGCATTCCTGTTTCAGACGGCGACCCTTGGGGTCAATGATTTCGCGGCCCGCTTTGGTCAGGCGATTCCGTTGATGTACGTGGTCGATCTGTTGCCGTTTGCACTTGGCCTTATGATCCTTTTGCATCGGGGGATCAGCCTGGGCTTGCGCTGGCCGGGCTACGCCGTCGCCGGCACCGGCTGACCCTGCTTTTCGTCTTCCCCGCGTGCACCTCGGCAAAACCCTATCCGCCTACATCGCGCGCCATTTCTTTTTATGGTTCTGCGGTGTGTTCGGCGCGTTGGTGGCCGTTACCTTTTTGGCCGATTACATCGAGCTCATTCGCCGCAGCGGCGCAAAGCTCCAGGCGACCCTGGGCATCTTGCTGGAGATGGCAGCGCTGCAGTCACCTCAGACTGCTCAAGAGGTGCTGCCTTTTGCCGTGCTGTTTGGCACGATGTTCGCGTTCTGGCGGCTGACCCGCAACAATGAGCTGGTGATCGTGCGCGCCGCCGGCGTTTCGGTCTGGCAATTCTTGAGCCCGGCGATGCTGGTGGCGCTGATGATCGGGGTTGTCGCGGTGACGATCTTCAATCCGCTGGCGGCGGTCGCGGCGGCGGCGTTTGAAAGGCTCGATGCCCGCATTCTGGGCGCCAGCTCGAACGAGATGCTGCTGTCGAATGCAGGCTTCTGGCTGCGCCAGAGCGATGGGGCGGGTGCTCAGATCATCATCCACGGCGGCAAGATCGCATCGCCCGACTTGGTGCTCGACAATGTCGCGATCTTTTTTTTCGACAGCAGCACCGGGTTTACCTCACGCATCGACGCGCGAACCGCGCGGCTCCAGAACGGTGACTGGCTGATCGAGGACGGGGTTCGCTGGCGCCCGGACAAGCCTTTGGAAAGCTTCACCCGCTGGCGGTTGCCGACCGAGCTGACGCCACACAAGATCGAGCAGAGTTTTGCCTCTCCCGAGACGCTGTCATTCTGGGACTTGCCGGGCTTTATCGAGCTCCTGGAGCGCTCCGGCTTTCCCGCGCAGCGTCATCGGCTGCATTACGACGTGCTGCTCGCCCGGCCATTCCTGTTGTGCTCGATGGTGCTGATTGCCGCCATTTTCAGCCTGCGGATGCAGCGGCGCGGGGGCACCACGCTGATGATCATCGGTGGCGTGGCTAGCGGGTTCGTGCTGTTCGTCGTCTCCAACATCGTGTTCGCTCTCGGCATTTCCGACAAGGTTCCGGTGGCGCTCGCCGCGTGGACTCCAACTGGGGTGAGCCTGATCTTTGGCGTCTCGACCTTGCTGCATCTGGAAGACGGGTAATGGTGCGGTCGTCGGGACGCCGTCGGCAGTCGCGCCGAACCGCTTTCGAGCGATGGTGGCGGCTGGCCGGCGTCCTGCTCTGGTTGATGCTGGCCGGCGGCTTGGCATCGCCCGCCGCCGCCCAATTCGGCTCGGCTCGCGGCGCCCGCGCCAACCAGAGCGCACCGATCGTGCTGCGCGCCGACGAGATCGAGCACAACAATGATCTCGGCCTGACGATTGCCCGCGGCAATGTCGAATTGTCACAGAACGGCGATGTTCTGCTCGCCGATACAGTGACCTACAGCGCGCGCACCGACACGGTCACGGCGTCTGGCCATGTCAGCCTGTCACAACCGACCGGCGAGATTCTGTTTGCCGAATATCTAGAGCTGCGCAATGCGCTCGGCGACGGCTTTGGCGAGAGCGTGCGGATGCTGCTGGCCGACCGCTCGCGCTTGGCCGCGAACACCGCACGCATTACCAACAAAAATCGCATCGAGATGCGCCGCGCCGTCTATTCGCCCTGCGATCTATGCAAAGACGACCCCACCGCGCCGCCGGCATGGCAGTTCCAGGCCCGTCAGATCGACGACGATCGGGAGTTCAAGACCATCGAGATGCACGATATGACGATGCAGGTCGATGGCTGGCCGATTTTCTACTTTCCCTATCTGTCGATGCCCGACCCTTCGGTCAGACGCGCGAGCGGGTTTCTGACGCCGTCGTTCGGGGGATCGAGCTCGGTCGGCGCCAACTTCACCCTCCCGTATTACCTGGTGCTGGGACCGGACAAGGACTTAACCCTGTCGCCGCGCATCACCTCCAAGGCGGGACCGGTCTTCGAAACCGAATACCGCCAGGAATTTGGCAATGGGACAATCGACGCGCTGGGCAGCATCAATTACAGCAACCCGAACGACGCCGGACTGAGCGGCGGCGAGCTGCGCGGCAACATCAATTCGACCGCCAGGTTCGACCTCACCCCGGATTGGCGCACCGGCCTCGAACTGCAGCGCGTCTCCG
>DASXMC010000158.1:0-3035 GCA_036495885.1 Allostellaceae bacterium
AAGTGCCGCCGTCCTGCAGCTAATCTACGAGCAAGAGATCGGCCATGTCGCGATCGGCCGGCGCTGGTTCGATTTTCGGTGCCGCGCCGAAGACTTGATCCCGGCGCAGGTTTTTCACGATCGTGTGACCCGATTTTTCAACGGCGAGCTGAAGCCGCCGTTCAATCGTGCGGCGCGTGAGGCCGCCGGTTTCCCGGCGTGTTATTACGAGCCGTTGGCGGTGTCGGCGACGGCTCCAGAAGATTGATCTCCGCCGAGGAGTGTCGCGGCCACTTCGGCAAGCGATATGGATTGTCCGGAGGCAAGCCGACGCTCGGCCTCTTCATTGGTGCGGCGCCGCCTTTCCGCCTCTTCGTGGACGACGCGAGCCAGTTCTGGCTGGTTGCCGAGCAGCTGGCGAAAATCCACGATGTCGAGAGTAAGAAGGGTGCAAGGTTGCGCCGCGACGATCGTGGCATTGCGCGGGCCGCCGGTCAAAAGTGCGATTTCGCCAAAAAACTCTCCCGGCCCGAGCCGTACCGTTCCCGGCCCCAACCGCACTTCGACTTCACCGGAGGCGATAAAAAACATGCAATCGCCGCTCTCCCCCCGCCGCATGATGACGGCCCGCGCGGGATAGTCGCGCGCGCGCAACAGGCGCGCGACCTCGGCGATGACCGCGGCCCCGACATTCTTGAAAAACGGCACCTTGGCGACGAGGTCCCAGGTGCGCAGGAACTCGCGCCGGCGCAACTCCTCGGCATAGCCGCTGGCGAGAATACCAGCCGCCAACGCAAAGACGAGAATTCCGGAAACCATGACGACGCCGGCGAGGATCCTTCCAGCCGAAGTGATCGGCGTCACATCGCCGTAGCCGGTCGTGGTTAGGGTCACGATCGCCCACCACAAGGCCTGCGGTATCGAGCCGAAGAGCTCGGGCTGGGCGTCGCATTCGAGCAGATAGGCAAGGCTGGCGGCAGCGAGCAGCACGATGCCGAAGGCCAGCAGGACCGATAAGAGCGCACTGCGGGCGCGGCTGATCACCCGCCGCAGGCTGGCGAGGCCGGGCGAATAGCGGGCCGGCTTGAACGCCCAGACAAACCCGTAGAGACTCGCATATTTAGGGCTGAAGGCGATGTCAAGAATGCCGGGCATCGCACCCAGCAGATCGAACAGGCCGCTCCACGACATCGCCCAGGTAAGCCGTGCGTGCCACCCGCGACGATGGGCGCCAGGGGCGGCGCAGGCTGCACCCAGCCGCGCCAGGTACTCGGCGAAAAAAAACGCGCAGACGATTTGAAAACCGGCGTCGAGGATATGGTGGTAGGCTTGGCGCCAGCCCGCCACCGTGTCGGCCATCATGATGGCAATGCCGAGCATCACCATAGCGTGATGGACAACGCGAAACGCCCGCGCGGAGCGCCCGGAGGCTTCGGGTTGTAGAACCCGATAGAGCCACTCCCAGCTCATATTACCAATTCTAGTGACGTGCACGTCACCCATTCTAGTGACGTGTACGGCCAACTGAAAGTGAGCTGGCTCACATAGTCCTGCGTCATTGCCGTGACGCGCGGCGCTGCGGCTAGCCGCCCGGTTTCGGATTGCGGGCAATTCCTATATACGGGTTTCGTGCCCTTCCTGCTCGACAACCGCCGCGCGGTATTCGTCTATGTGCACGACATCGCGATGGTCGCGTTGTCGTTCCTGATCTCGCTCTATCTGCGCCTCGGCGACGAAGTCGTCGACTACAAGCCGCGGTTGATGGCGGTCTACATTATCAGCCTGGTCCTGATCGGGGCGGTCGTTTACCGGCTGACCGGGCTTTACCGCGGCATCTGGCGCTATGCCTCGCTGCCCGATCTCTACAACATCGTGCGCGCGGTCAGTCTGACGATCCTGATTTTCTTGCCGGTCATGTTCGTGCTGACACGGCTCGACGCGCTGCCGCGCTCGACTTTGCTGATCAATTGGTTTGTGCTGATAGCACTCCTTGGCGCGCCGCGCCTGGCCTACCGGCTGTTCAAGGACCGCGGGCTCGACCACGTTCTCGAGCGCGCCAAGCATCAGACGATCCCGGTGCTGCTGATCAGCGCCAAGGAGGGTGCGGACACCTTTATCCGCGAGATGACGCACAACCCTCGCGCGGTGTATCGAGTGGTCGGCGTGCTTGCCGACACCCCCTCGCGGGTCGGCCGCGAAATCTACCGGGTTCCGGTGCTGGGCACGATCGATTCGCTCGAAGAGGTCGTTGCTCGGCTCGATCGCCGCGGCAAGCGCCCACAAAAGCTGATCATCACCGCCCGCAACCTGCCCGGCCATCAGGTGCGCAAGCTGCTCGATCAAGCCGATGCGTTGGCGATTCCGCTGGCCCGGCTGCCAAAGTTGACCGATTTCAAACGCAATCTCGACGACCCCGAGCGGCGTCCCGAGCACGTCGTGGAGCCGATTGCGCTCGAGGATCTGCTGGGGCGCCCGCAGGCGGTGCTCGATCGCCCCAGCATGTCGCGGCTTATCGCGGGGCGTCGGGTGTTGGTCACTGGTGCTGGCGGCACGATCGGCGCCGAGTTATCGCGTCAAATCGCGGCGCTGGCTCCCGCCCGACTGAGCTTGTTGGACAACAGCGAGTTTGCGCTTTACGCGATCGACATCGAAATTCGCGAGCGCTACCCGGCGTTGCTGCGCGTGAGCCTGTTGCGCGACGTGCGCGACCGCGTCCAAATCGACGAGGTGCTCGCCGACGAGCGACCCGAGATCATCTTTCATGCGGCGGCGCTCAAGCATTTGCCGATGGTCGAGGCAAACCCGGTCGAGGGGGTGCTGACGAACATTGCCGGCAGCCGCAATGTCGCCGAGGCGGCGCGCGCCTTTGGCGTCGAAACAGTTGTGATGATCTCGACCGACAAGGCGGTCAACCCGACCAGCGTCATGGGCGCCAGCAAGCGGGTGGCCGAGAGCTTTTGTCAGGCGCTCGACCTCCACGAGGCGCGGCGAAGAGCAGACGGCACGCGCTATGTCACGGTGCGGTTCGGCAATGTGCTGGGCTCGACCGGGTCTGT
>DASXMC010000159.1:0-1539 GCA_036495885.1 Allostellaceae bacterium
TCGACCGCATTCTGGTGGATTTCGGGCTGCGCCGCCGCATAGCGCTGCTGGTCGCGACATATCTGGCCTTGCCCGTGGCGCTGGCCGCATCCGATCTGGTCGCCACCGTGCCGAGCCGGACCGCGCGCCAGATCGCCGCCACCGCCGAAATCGAAATCATGCCGCTGCCGGTCGATTTCTCGATGACCGTGTCGATGGCCTGGCACCCCGCGCCGCCAGCGTGCCGGCCCAGGCCTGGTTCCGAGCGCTGCCGATCGAAGCAGCGGCGGAGCGATCGGGCGCTGATGCGCGCTCAGGCATTCGAGTTGGCAGGCCGCAAGATCAAGATCATCGAGTGTCAGATTGTTGGTGGCCGCCTTGATCCGAGCAAGCAGTCGCGATCGGAAAAGTAACTCCTGTAAATATTCCCCAAAAAGCGAGACGATCGCTCTAACGGGCCCGGGAACCCTAGGAATGTCGGCTTAAGGGCCTTCCCGCCACCAAAAGGTTGGAGCTGAGCGGGTTCAATCCGGTCGCGAGTGGGACTGAGATGGATGCAAAACGCAAAGCTCTCAGGACATCTGAGCAACAGGAGGCGAGGATGACCCCTGACGTGCCGCCGCAGCGTAGCGCCAAGCCGGTGCCCACGCCAGCGAGCACAATCGAGCGCGCTGCCCAACACTTGGATTGGACGATCGCGTTTGGGCCGCGTCACACCCCACGCGGCCTCGAAGAGACCACGAGCCAGCAACCCCGACGCGATCCACCGCGTATTGCGCGGGCTTCTTGGCTGAGGTCAAGGGGAGCCGGGGAGCCTCGGCTCCTGTCGATCTCCCTGCTCTGCCTCGCGTCCGTTATAATCGCAGCGGCTGCAGGCACTGGCATTTTCTTGCTTACGCACTCTGCAGGTGGGAAAGCCACCGGTAAAAGTGCAGTTGCGACGGAGGCCTCCGGAAACGCAAGCAGGACTATATCCTTGGTCCGAGGTCTGGCAATGATCCCCCCGGTCGCCGGCACGGCGCAGAGTGCCACGCTAGTTGGACCGGCGCCGACACCAGCTACCTCGGAGTGGGAAGCAAGGCTAACTCTCGGGCCCCCACTCTCACCACCCGGTTGGACTAAGCCAAAGGTCGCGGCAACGCCTGCCAAGTCGTTAGAAGCGACTTCGACTTTTACGTCGCCTACTCCGCAAAACCAGCCTGTGCCTCCCTTTTCCGGCGCAGAGATCGCTGGGCTTCTGGCGCGTGGCGATTGGTTATTCGCAACGGGCGATGTCGCCTCGGCACGTCTTCTTTTCGAGCGCGCCGCCGATGCAGGAGAGGCGCAAGCCGCGCTGAGGTTGGGGGAGACTTTCGATCCCGTCTATCTGGATGACTCCCATCTGCGTGGTTTGCAAGGCGATCCGGGTGCGGCCGTGTTCTGGTATCGTCATGCCCGCGACCTGGGCGCCACCGGGGTCGCCAGTCGGCTGAAAACGCTCGAAGCAAAAGAGCGAAGGAAATTTATTGAAGAGCGGCAGCAAGCTTCGGGTGGACCGCCGCTGAGCCAGCAGCAGGACTA
>DASXMC010000160.1:0-14584 GCA_036495885.1 Allostellaceae bacterium
CCATCTCGCCGCAACAATTCCGCCGGGCTGCCATACTCGGCGATAGCACCGCCTTGCAGGACAATAATTTGGTCGCAGCGCTGCACGGTCGACAGCCGGTGGGCGATGATAAAGGTGGTACGCCCCTCCATCAGCCGCTCGATTCCGGCCATCACCAATCCCTCAGTCGTGACATCGAGGGCTGAGGTGGGCTCGTCGAGGATCAAGATCGGGGCATCTCGCAGCAGGGCGCGGGCGATGGTGATCCGCTGTTTTTCGCCCTCGGACAGGGGCACGCCCGACTCCCCGATCAGGGTGTCGTAGCGCTCCGGCAGCGAGGCGATCCGCTCGTCAATTCGCGCCAGCCGGGCGGCGCGCTCGATCGCCGCATCATCGGCCCCGGGCCGACCGTAAGCAATATTATCACGCACCGAAAGCGGGAAGATCAGAGGTGGCTGCAGCACCAAAGCGATCTGGGTGCGCAATGATTTCATTGAATATTCCCGCAAATCGATGCCATCAATCGCGATCTGCCCTTCGGTCGGGTCGTAAAATCGCGGCAGCAGGCTCGCCAGGGTCGACTTCCCGGCCCCAGTCGGTCCGATGATCGCGATCTTGGTGCCGGCCGGCACGGTGAGGTCGATGCCGCGCAACACTGGCGCATCGACGCGGTAGCGAAAGCACACCCGGCGAATCGTCACCTCGCCGCGCGCACCTTCCGGAGGAAAGCTGCGGGTCCCGTCAACCAGTTCGGGCTCGGCGTCGAGCACGTCGAACACCCGCCGCGCACCGACCCGCGCACCGGCAATCAATCCCCAGCTCTGGGTGATCTGATTGATCGGTGCATAGAGTTGCGCCAAATACGAGATAAAGACGATAAGCTGGCCGACAGTCAGCGCGCCCGAGGAGACCGCTTGCGCTCCGGCATAAACGACGAGAGCCGTCCCGCAAGCGATCACGCCGTTTACTGCGCCCGAATAAAGCGTCTGCCAGCTGTAAAGGCGCAGGGTGGCGCTGAGGCTTTCGCGGCTTGCGCCCATGAACCGGCGATGCTCGTCGTCTTCGCGGGCAAAGGCTTGCACCACTTTGATCGACGACATCGCCCATTGCACCAGCGAATAGACGCGGCTCTCGGTGGTTCGAACCTCGGTTGCGACATCGACGATCTTGCTGTTGAACAGCGAAACCAGCGCAAACAGGACAGGGACCACGGTCAGCGCGAGCAAGGTCAATTTGGCGTCGAGCGGAAACAGAACGATCAGCATACCGGCGAGCAGCACTACCGCCGACAAGATCGGCAAGACGCCATTCATGATCATCGTCTGCACGGCAAAGCTGTCGGCGGTGATGCGATAGAGCAGGTCACCGACCCGCTGACGATCGTGGAACGCCAGCGAGAGCCGCTGCAGATGCGCGTACAGCGCCCCGCGCAAATCGTTGACCATGCTCTGGCCGACACCGATCGCGGTGTAGTTGTGCAACAAGGTCAACGCACCGCCGCCAATATGCACGGCGACAAGCCCAAGGCAGGCGCAAATCAGCAGCTGTGCCGCAGACAGCCCGTGAGCCAAGGGCCATGCCAAGGGCTTGCCCCCCAAGACGTTGTCGATGACGACCTGCAGCGGCCACGGCCGCAGCAACTCGAACCCGGTGATCACAACCACCTGGACCAAAACCCAGGCAATGCGCCAGCGATGGGGTGCGAGATAGGGTAGGATTTTGTTGAACATGATCGGGACTACGCGCTTCGTCGCCTCAGCACCGAGAGCTTCAGGCCGGTTGCGATGCCGCTAGCGGCGGGCGCGCGTCCCGCCGGGGCTCGACTGGAATGACTCCGGCCGGCTTGGCAACCGCTTCGATAATGCGGTGCATCAACCGTGCGAAAACCGCGAGCCTTGTCCCCATAACCAATAGATTGACGAGTCCGGCCACGGCCAGCACCGCGGCGGCGACCGGCCAACCGAGCAGCAAGGCCAGCGCCGTCAACAACGCGTAGCCGCGCAACAGGAAGAGCGCCGGCCGCGACAACCGCATCGAGCACCGCACGCGCAACAGCCGCTTGGCGCCGCCATGGTTTTCGGTGCAAACCAGGACCAGCGCCCGGCTGCACAATCCGCGAGCGATCTTCAGATCCCAACCGCTCCAGCCGGCGTCAGGCACGACAAAATACTTTTGCGGCACCAGGAACCGCATCAGGCCGTCGATCAACACCTCCTTCTCGGCGCCGGTTTCGCTCCAGAAGGCCAAGTCAAAGGCGCGCTCACGCCACCAGATCCGTGAGCGCTGCTCGGTTTCGGCGAGGGCCGGGTGCGGCTGTGCGCGGGTTTCGCGAAGCCGCCATCTGACGCGCTCCCAGCCGCGCAACAAGGGCCCGAGATAGATCAACAACGCCACCAATGTGCGGGCTTTCATCCCGGTAAAGCGTTTGTCGATCGGCGCGTTGACGGCGCCGCTGACGCACATTGCCCAGGTTGCAAGCAATGGCGCCAACAGCAGCAGCCACCATCCGCCGCCGACAATGCCCGCCATTGCCAACACGATCGCCGCCGCACTCCACTCAAACGTCAGCGGCAAAAACGCGGTAAGCGAGGATGGCGGCTCGTACAGGGTCTGAAACAGGCCGCGGCCGAATACGCCGGAATAAATCACCGGTCGGCGAGACAACAGCAACGCGGTCGATAAATCGCCATAGATCCGTCCGAGCCACTTAGCTTGGCCGAACAGATTGAAACGGAACGGATGCTTCGAATAGACGAGCGCCTCGGCCTTGCCATAGCCGCGCTGCTGGTTGCAATAGGCCTTGACCGTATTGCGGCGGAAATGCCAGACGATGGCCGCCGGGCTGAAGCCGATCACAAAGCCCGCATCCTGAAAGCGCCAGCAAATATCGACGTCGTCGCCGGCGGCACGATAAACCGGGTCGAAGCCGCCGAGGTCGAGCAGTGCCTCGCGGCGGAACGCCATGTTGCAGCCGGCGATGTGCTCGGCCACCTCGTCGCTCAGCAAGACATGGGTCGGACCGCCCGGCGCCACCGCGACTGCCGCTGGAACCAAGCTATCTTCGGGCGGTGGGAAGTTCGGGCCGCCGCAGGCAGCAAGTCCGCTCGCCTCCATCTTGGCGACGAGATAAGTGAGCCAATCGGGATCGGCGACACAGTCGCTGTCGGTATAGGCGACGATTTCGCCAGTTGCGGCCTCGGCACCGACATTGCGCGCCGCGCTCAACCCCTTGTTGGGTTGACTGATGATCCGGCAATAACGGTGGCTCTCGGCGATTTCGAGCGTGCGGTCGCGCGAGCCGTCATTGACGACGATGACTTCGTAATCAGGGTAGTTCAGGACCGCGAGCGAGGCGAGGCACGCGTCCATCGTGCGCTCGGCATTGTAGGCGCAGACCACAACCGAGACCCTGGGATAGCGCTGGAGCCCTGGCGGGAGCGGGCCCAAATAGCAGCGCTCGATCTCGGCGAATGATGGTTTGGGACGACGCTCGCGGTCAACCAGCCCGAACGCCCAATCCTCGACTAGGTGCCCGCCGGTGAACCACTCGTCGGTCCACGAAAAAACGCAAGTGCCCGCAACTCCGGTCTCAAACGCGGTATTCACTTGCCAAGAAAGCACCCGGCGCTGGCCTTCCCTGCCCTCGCGGATCGAGTCAACGCCAAACTCGGTCAATACCAGCGGCCGGTCGACGGCAAGATTGTGGAGCCGGGCGACATAGCGCCGGAACGCAGCTTCATCATGCAGATAGACGTTGAAACAGACAAAATCGGTGAAGTCGATCGTCAGATATTCGGTAGACGGGAAATTGGCATAGCTGACCAGCGCCTGTGAGTGCTCGCGCTTGACGCAGGAGACAAGGTCGCGCAGAAACTCGCGTACCCGCTCGGCGCCATGCCAGCGGATCACATCCGGCGGGATCTCGTTGCCGACGAGATAGGCGAAAATCGCCGGGTGACGACCGCACGCTTGCACGCCGTCGCTGACCGCGCGTTTGATTTCGCTACGGATTGCGGCGCTGTCCAAAAAGGCAACATGCTGCGGCCACGGCAGGCCGGCCAGTATCCCAAGCCCCGCCTGTTGCGCGGCGTCGAGCAGCCATAGCGGCGGCACGGTAAAGACGCGCACGGTGTTGATGCCGGCCTCGCTCATCAAAGTGAAATCTTTTTCGACTATTTCCCGCTCGGGAAAGGGGGTGCGATGGGTCGCAGACGGAAACGGACCGTAGGTTACTCCTTTGACGAAATGCTTTTGGTCGCCGGTAAAGAAAAACTTGCCTTTGACGACGATCGGGTGCGCCGGCCACGGCCGCACGCGCATCGCCGCAGGTTCGAAGGCGGCGATCTCGTACGTTTCGACCAGCGCCATGTCTCCGGCTCCTCGATCGCTTATGTTTGTCGACGGACAACACAACGGATGGTTGCCGGATTCATTCCGGCTTTCCCCTCTGGGATCGAACGCACGCCATCACGGCAAAGAGCGCGCATGCCAAGCCAGCGCCGTGCGGATGATCGTATCGAGGGAGGAGTGCTGGGCGTGCCAGCCGAGCGTTCGGGCGGCGAGAGCAGGGTCGGCAATCAATGCCGGCGGATCTCCGGGCCGCCGCGGCCCCTCTCGCAGCGGAATCTCGCGGCCGCACACCCGCTCGGCGGCGGCGATCACTTCGCGGACCGAATGGCCGCGACCGGTACCAAGATTGAGCGCTATCGCCTCGCCTCCGGCAAGCAGCCGCTCGAGCGCCAGCAAATGGGCCTCGGCAAGGTCATCGACATGGATATAGTCGCGGATCGCGGTGCCGTCGGGCGTGGCGTAGTCGGTGCCGTAGACCTCGATTGCTTCGCGGCGGCCCAGTGCTGCCTGCAGCACCAGCGGAACGAGGTGGGTCTCGGGTTTATGATCCTCGCCGATCTCGCCGTCGCGGTCGGCACCTGCGGCGTTGAAATAGCGCAGCGCCACCCATCGCAGTTGATGGGCTCGGCCGTACCAATAGAGAGCCCGTTCGATTGCGAGCTTTGTCTCGCCATATGGGTTGACTGGGCGCTGCGCTGCGGTCTCACGGATCGGCACTGTCTCGGGCAGGCCGTAGGTGGCGCAGGTCGACGAAAAGACGATGTTGCGAACGCCGCGTTCACACAATACCTCAAGCATCGCGAGCGTGCCGCAAAGATTATTGCGGTAATACAACGCCGGGTCGCCGACCGACTCGCCGACATAGGCGTAGGCGGCGAAATGCATGACTGCACTTACTCGATGCTCGGTTATCGCGGCACGAAGTCGGGTGTGGTCGGCAATGTCGCCTTCGACAAACGGGCCCCAGCGGACCGCCTCGCGATGTCCGCGCGACAAGTTGTCATAGGCCACCGGCAGATAACCGGCGCGAGCCAACGCTTTGCACGCGTGCGATCCGATATATCCGGCCCCGCCTGTTACCAAAATCGATTGCGACATGCGCGCCTTCGGTCCGTAATCCGTCGACTACGTGACAACGCGGTGTGGGCGCCGGCTCTTCCGGCGGAATTGGTTTCCGTGGGCGCGGCGACTTGCCGCGGCGCGGCGGTTTCGGAATAAGCCGGCGCGGGGCGCCGTTTTTTCAGCAACTTCGCGTAACGGGCGGGCAGTATGCGCATAGCTATTATCGGAACGGGATATGTGGGGTTGGTGTCGGGGGCGTGTTTCTCCGAATTCGGTGTCGAAGTTGCCTGCGTCGATCAGGACCGCGGCAAGATCGCGATGCTCCGGCGCGGCGAAATCCCGATCTTCGAGCCGGGGCTCGAGGTCCTGGTGGCCCGCAACGCGGCGGCGGGCCGGCTTTCGTTCACTACCGATCTGGGGCCGGCGGTCGCCGGCGCCGAGGCGGTATTCATCGCCGTTGGCACCCCTTCGCGACGCGGCGATGGGCATGCCGATCTCTCCTACGTTTACGCCGCCGCCGAAGAGATCGCGCACGCATTGACCGGCTACACGGTGGTGGTCACCAAATCGACGGTTCCGGTCGGCACTGGGCGCGAGGTCGCCCAAATCCTGCGGCGGGCAAGGCCGCAAGGCGAGTTCGATGTTGCCTCCAATCCCGAGTTTTTGCGCGAAGGTTCGGCGATCGAAGATTTCATACGGCCCGACCGGGTCGTGATCGGCGCCGACAGCGAGGCGGCGCGTGCAGTCATGCGGGCGCTCTACCGCCCGCTTTATCTGCTCGAAACGCCGATGCTGTTCACTGATATCGAAACCGCGGAGCTGATCAAATACGCCGCCAACGCGTTTCTCGCGACCAAGATCACCTTTATCAACGAGATCGCCGATCTGTGCGAGCGGGTCGGCGCCGACGTTCAGGACGTGGCCAAGGGGATCGGGCTCGACGGCCGCATCGGCAGCAAGTTCCTGCACGCTGGCCCGGGCTTCGGAGGATCATGTTTCCCCAAGGATTGTCGGGCTCTTGTGCGCACCGCGCGGGAAGCCCAAGTGCCGTTGTCGGTCATCGAGTCGGTGGTGCAGGTCAACGACAACCGGAAGGGGCGTATGGCCGACAAGATCATTGCCGCCTGCGGCGGCAATGTTGCGGGCAAGACCCTGGCCGTGCTCGGGCTGACCTTCAAGCCTAATACCGACGATATGCGCGACAGTCCGAGCCTGTCGATCCTGCCGCGTCTGACCGCAGCCGGTGCGACGATACGCGCCTTCGACCCCGAGGGCATGGAAGAGGCGAAAAAGCTGTTGCCGGGCTTGGCCTATTGCACCGACGCCTATGAAACGATGGAGGGTGCCGACGCGCTGGTGCTGTTGACCGAGTGGAATGCTTTTCGTGCGCTCGATCTTGATCGCGTTCGCAATCTGTTGGGCACCTCGCTGGTGATCGATCTACGCAATATTTACCAACCGCAGGAGATGGTGGCCGCCGGATTGTCCTATGTCAGCATCGGTCGCGCTGCGCACAACGCCCGGTCACAATTGCGCGCGTTGGCCTGACGGGTATTATTGCCTCCATGTTCCCAACAGGTTTTGCGCAATGAGCAGCATCGTCGCGAAGCGCGTTCTTGTCACCGGTGGGGCCGGGTTTCTCGGGTCGCATTTATGCGAGCGCCTTGTCGCGGCCGGCAGTGACGTGCTCTGTGTTGACAATTACTTCACCGGGCGCAAGGACAACGTGGCCCGGTTGTTAGGGGACCCGCATTTCGAGGCGATGCGTCACGACATTACGCATCCCTTGTTTGTCGAGGTTGACGAAATTTACAATCTCGCCTGCCCGGCGTCGCCAATTCATTATCAGTTCGATCCGGTGCAGACGACCAAGACCAGCGTCATCGGCGCGATCAACATGCTCGGTTTGGCCAAGCGAGTGAAAGCCAAAATATTCCAGTCCTCGACATCCGAAGTTTACGGCGACCCGACCGTGCATCCGCAGCCCGAGGCTTATCGCGGCAACGTCAACCCAATCGGGCCGCGGGCCTGCTACGACGAGGGCAAGCGCTGCGCCGAAACCCTGTTTTTCGACTATTACCGCCAGCACAATCTAAAAATCCGTGTCGCCCGCATCTTCAACACCTATGGGCCGCGCATGCACCCGAACGACGGCCGCGTCGTCTCGAATTTTATAGTGCAGGCGCTGCGCAACGAACCCATTACGCTCTACGGCGATGGCAGCCAGACCCGGGCCTTCTGCTATGTCGATGATCTGATCGACGGCTTTTTGGCGCTGATGGCGGCGCCCGACGCGGTCACCGGCCCCGTCAATCTTGGCAACCCGGTCGAAACCTCAGTCGGCGAGCTGGCGGAGATAATTGTTGCCCTGATCGGTTCGCGCTCGACCATGGTCTACCGCCCGCTGCCGGTCGACGATCCGGTCCAGCGCTGCCCCGACATTACTCAGGCACAGACGGTGCTCGGATGGCAGCCGCGCACTGCGCTCGAAGACGGCCTCAGCAATACGATCGCCTATTTTGACCAGCTGCTCACAACCGGCGGGCAGACTGCGGTTGCCTCTTGACGACCTCGCCGCAGCATGACGAGAGGTGCTGGTCAAATAATCCGGTATCGGCGCAGGGCATCGATAACCTGTGCGGCGGCATCTTCGGGTGCGATGGCGAGCGTGTCGAGCCGCAGGTCGGGCGTTTCGGGCGGCTCATAGGGTGCATCGATACCGGTAAAATTGGGGATCCGTCCGGCTCTGGCCTTGGCATAAAGACCCTTGGGATCGCGGCGTATGCATTCATCGATCGGCGTATCGATAAAGATTTCTAGAAAGACGGTGGGTGCTATCAGCTCCCGTACCATCTGCCGCTCCGAGCGGAACGGCGATATGAACGAGCAGATCGCGATCAGCCCGGCCTCGGCCATCAGCTTGGCGACCTCGCCGACCCGGCGAATGTTTTCAACGCGGTCGATATCGGTGAAGCCGAGGTCGCGGTTGAGGCCATGACGGACGTTGTCGCCGTCAAGCAGCATCGTGTGACGGCCATGAGCCAGCAATTGCTTTTCAATGAGATCGGCGATTGTCGATTTGCCCGCGCCCGACAGCCCGGTGAGCCACAGCACTGCCGGGCCTTGGCCCTTGAGCGCCGCGCGCTCGGCTCGACCGACAGTCAGCGCCTGCCAGTGGATGTTGCTGGCGCGGCGCAGCCCAAACGCGATCATCCCAGCTCCGGCGGTTTCGTTGGTCAGCCGCTCGATCAGGATGAAGCTGCCAGTGGAGCGGTTGTCCGCGTAAGGGTCAAAGGCGACGGGTGCAGCGGTTGATAGGTTGCAGAACCCGATGTCGTTCAAGGCGAGGCTTTTGTCGGCGAGGTGCGCCAGCGTGGCGACATCGACCCTATGCTTGAGTGCGGTTATCGTTGCCGGCACGGTGCGCGTACCGATCTTCAGCAGATAGGAGCGCCCCGGCACCATCCGCTGTTCGTTCATCCAGATCACGTGCGCCGCAAACTGGTCGACGAACTCCGGTGGGTCGCGCGGATCGGCCAAGAGGTCGCCGCGGGCGATATCGATCTCGTCGGCGAGCCGCAGGGTGACCGCGTCGCCGACGCCGGCGTGCTCCACCGAGCCGTCGAAGGTAACTATGTCACAAATCCGCGTCGAGCACCCCGAGCCGGCGACGACGACCGGGTCGCCGGGCGCCACTGAACCCGATACGACAGTCCCCGAAAACCCGCGAAACTCGGCAGTCGGCCGGTTGACCCATTGCACCGGAAAGCGGAAACCGTGCTTACCGCCATCCCGGGCGATCTCAACCGTCTCCAGATGGTCGATCAGAGTCGGCCCACGATACCAGATCATACAATCGGAAGAGCGCGTTACGTTATCGCCGCGCAACGCCGAAAGCGGGATCGCACATACCTGCGGGCTGTCGAGTGCGGCGGCGAAGCGCAAAAAATCGGCGCTGATTTCACAAAAGCGGCGCTCGTCAAAGCCGACCAAATCCATCTTGTTGACCGCCAGCACGAGACGCCGGATCCCGAGCAGTGAGCAGATAAACGCATGCCGTTTGGTCTGGGCGACGATCCCATTGCGGGCATCCACCAGGATGACCGCGAGATCACAATTCGACGCTCCGGTCGCCATGTTCCGGGTATACTGCTCGTGGCCGGGCGTGTCGGCGACAACAAAAGACCGCGTCGGGGTCGCGAAAAAGCGGTAGGCGACATCGATCGTGATTCTCTGTTGACGCTCGTCTTCAAGCCCGTCGAGCAGCAACGAAAAGTCGATTTCATCGCCGGTCGTCCCAAACCGGCGCGATTCACGCTCGAGGGCCTCGAGCTGATCATCGAGGATCAAGGCGCAATCGTGCAGCAATCGCCCGATCAAGGTTGACTTGCCGTCGTCGACTGAACCGCAGGTCAAGAAGCGCAACAATTCGCGACCCTGCGGAGGACGGCTCGCCGCGCATGCCGTTGCCATCAAAAATAGCCCTCGCGCTTCTTGCGCTCCATCGCCGCATCTTCGTCGCTATCGATCAGCCGCCCCTGGCGCTCGGACCGCCGCGCAGAGCGCAACTCCGCTGCGATCTCCGCCGGGGTGCGGGCGGTCGATGCGATGGCGCCGGTCAAGGGATAGCAGCCGAGCGTGCGAAAGCGTATCAGGCGCCGCTGCGGTTCCTCGCCAGGCAGCAACGGCAAGCGATCATCATCAACCATGATCCAAGTGCCGCCGCGGTCGACTACCGGCCGCAGCGCTGCGAAATATAATGGCACAACCGGTATTTCTTCGGCCGCGATATAGTCCCAGATATCGCGTTCGGTCCAGTTCGAGAGAGGAAAGACGCGCATCGTCTCACCCTCGCGCAAGCGGGTATTGAAGAGCCGCCACAATTCCGGGCGCTGGTGGCGCGGATCCCAGCGGTGATTGGCGCCGCGCAGAGAGAAAATCCGTTCCTTGGCCCGGCTTTTCTCCTCGTCGCGGCGCGCCCCGCCGAATGCGGCGTCAAAGCCGAAACCGTCGAGCGCTTGCTTTAGCGCCTCGGTCTTCATCACTGCAGTGTGCAACGCCGAGCCCGAGACAATCGGATTGATCCCACGGCGCACACCGTCTTCGTTGGTATGGACGATCAGCTTGATCCCGAGCCGCTCTGCGGTCGCATCGCGAAACGCAATCATCTCGCGGAACTTCCATCGCGTATCGATGTGGAGCAGCGGAAATGGCGGCTTGCCCGGAAAGAACGCCTTGCGAGCGAGATGCAGCATGACACTGGAATCTTTGCCGATCGAATAGAGCATTACCGGATCGCGGAACTCGGCGGCGACTTCACGCATGATCCCGATCGATTCGGCTTCGAGCTGCCGCAGGCCGGTCGCCAACCCCCCGCCCTGCGATGTATCGGCCGCCGCAGACACGCCAAACAGTCCTTCCCTTGCCGATTGGTGAGCTCTGGACCAACTATCCCAGTTGGTGGCTGCGCTGGCCCTGCCCACGTGTGGAGGATTCTCCGCCACCAGGCGCAGACCCGCACCGCCCATCCGTTATGGCTGGAGACGCCTTTACAGCTGCTTAAACCGGACTACTTCCCGGCCCTCGCAGATCGTCGGTCAGTGCAATTTGGGAGCCTTCAGAAACCTTGTCCGATCGGCCGAATGGATGCGCACGGTCATGGATCGACCGTCGCGCGCCACCTGCAGCGGAATTTCATTGCCGGCTGGGCCGCCGGCCCACACTCGCCGCCAAAAACCGGCGAGGCTGCCGATCGCGTCGTCGCCCACGGCGACGATTCGGTCCCCCGGCTGCAAACCGGCATCGCTCGCCGGACCACGCTCGGCGAGCCCGGCGACGACAATCGCATCCTCGACCTCGGCAGCATACAACCCGAGCCATGGGCGCACCGGCCGATTGGGCCGACCGTAGGTCAGCATGTCGTCGAGGATCGGCGGCAGCAGATCGATCGGCACAACCATATTGACATCGCGACGCAATTCGCGCCCGTTCGAATGTTGAACGTGCAGCGAGCCGATCCCGATCAGGCGGCCATCGGCGGAGATCAGCGCCGCACCACCCCAGAAAGGGTGCGCGGGCGCGGTAAAAATCGCGCGATCGAGCACGTATTCCCAATACCCGGCGAATTCCTGCCGCGCTACCACCCGTGCCGCAACGGCATGGCGGCGGCCGCCTTCCGCCGCCATGATCGCGCGATCGCCGGCGCCCACCCGCATCCCGGCTCCGAGCTCAAGCGGCTCGGTGCTTAATCTGCCAAGCGCCTGCACCAGTCCGAAGCCGGTTTCCTGGTCATAGGCGAGAACGTGGCCTGGCACAGCTCCGACCTCAGGTGAGGTCAACCAAATGGTTTCGGCCTCAGTGATAAGGTAACCGATTGTCAAGACAAGCCCGTCGCTACGGATCAAAACGCCGCTGCCGGCGCGTTCGGTTCCAAGTGTGCCGGCGGTAGAAGCGTCCTCAGGGATCGTTGCTCGCAGACCGAGAACCGCCCCCAAAGCGCGGTCGAGGTCGAAATTGCACTCGCCGGGCTTTGGCTGAATTTCGCCCGGAATCTCCCACTCTACGTCTCGCGGCATGGCGGCAACTCGTCAGTGGCACCTGATGCAATCATAACCCGGAAAGAAGGCACGTGGTTCGCATTCTTGTCGAAAGCGCGCGCATAAGATAACGCGGCGGCGAGAGCCTCATCGCAACCGAATTCGCACGACCAATCGGCGCTTGACAACCCGTAGCGCCCCCTCTATGTGACCAGCACTCTTTACCATCAAGTGCTAACAAATCGGAGTCGAGGAGGGTTTCATGAAATTCCGCCCGCTGCATGACCGCGTCGTGATCCGGCGCGTAGAGGAGGAAGAAAAGAGCAAAGGCGGCATCATAATTCCGGACACAGCAAAAGAAAAGCCGATGGAGGGCGAGGTGATTGCTGCCGGTCCCGGCGCACGCGGTGAGGACGGCAAGATTCACGCGCTTGACGTCAAGGCTGGCGACCGGGTGTTGTTCGGCAAATGGTCCGGCACCGAGGTCAAGCTCGACGGCGAAGACCTGATCATCATGAAAGAATCTGACATTATGGGTGTCATCGCCTGAGGAGAAAAAAGACATGGCTGCCAAAGACGTCAAATTTCATTCAGACGCCCGCGAGCGCATGCTGCGTGGTGTCGATATCCTTGCCAATGCCGTCAAAGTGACATTAGGGCCAAAAGGCCGCAACGTTGTTCTCGACAAATCATTTGGCGCCCCGCGCATCACTAAGGACGGGGTGACGGTGGCCAAGGAAATCGAGCTCCCGGACAAATTCGAGAACATGGGCGCACAGATGGTGCGCGAGGTTGCCTCAAAGACCAGCGACCAAGCTGGCGATGGCACCACCACCGCGACGATCCTGGCGCAGGCGATCGTGCGCGAAGGCGCCAAAGCCGTGGCCGCGGGAATGAACCCGATGGATCTCAAGCGCGGTGTCGATATGGCGGTCGAGGCGGTCGTCGGGGACATCAAAAAGCGCTCGAAGAAAATTTCGACCAACGAAGAGATTGCCCAGGTCGGCACGATCTCGGCCAATGGCGAGCGTCAAGTCGGCGAGATGATCGCCGAGGCGATGCAAAAAGTCGGCAACGAAGGGGTGATCACAGTCGAAGAGGCGAAATCGCTCGAAACCGAGCTCGACGTTGTCGAAGGCATGCAATTCGACCGCGGCTACATCAGCCCGTATTTTGTGACCAACGCCGAAAAGATGGTCGCCGAACTCGAAAATCCTTATGTGCTGCTGCACGAAAAGAAGCTTTCCGGCTTGCAGGCAATGCTGCCGCTGCTCGAATCGGTGGTGCAATCCTCGCGGCCGCTGTTGATCGTCTCCGAGGATGTCGAGGGCGAGGCGCTCGCCACGCTCGTCGTCAACAAATTGCGCGGCGGGCTCAAGGTTGCAGCGGTCAAGGCTCCCGGTTTTGGCGACCGGCGCAAGGCGATGCTCGAAGACATCGCGGTGCTGACCGGGGGTCAAGTGATCAGCGAGGATCTCGGCATCAAGCTTGAAAACGTCACCCTCGACATGCTGGGCCAAGCCAAGCGGGTGCGGATCGAAAAGGAAAACACGACGATCATCGACGGCGCCGGTCAAAAAGACGACATCCAGGGCCGCATCGCCCAGATCCGCCAGCAGATCGAAGAAACCACCTCCGACTACGACCGCGAAAAACTACAAGAGCGGCTGGCCAAGCTCGCCGGCGGCGTCGCGGTGATCCGGGTCGGCGGTTCGACTGAAGTCGAGGTCAAGGAAAAGAAGGACCGCGTCGATGACGCAATGCATGCGACCCGCGCCGCGGTCGAAGAAGGAGTCGTCGCCGGCGGCGGTGCAGCACTGCTTTATGCCGCGCGCGCTCTCGACGGTTTAAACCCTGCCAATAACGACCAAAAGGTCGGGATCGACATCGTCAAAAAGGCGCTGCTCTATCCGGCGCGTCAGATAGCCGAGAATTCGGGCACCGATGGCTCGATTGTGGTCGGCAAATTGCTCGACAGCAGCGATACAAATTTCGGCTATGACGCGCAAAAGGGCGAGTTCACCGACATGATCCGGGCCGGCATCATCGATCCGACCAAGGTGGTTCGCCATGCGTTGCAGGATGCCGCTTCGGTCGCCGGCCTGTTGATCACGACCGAAGCGATGGTCGCCGAGAAGCCCGAGCCGAAGACCCCGCCGGCAATGCCACCAGGTGGCGGCATGGGCGGCATGGACTTCTAGATCCGCTTTAGTCAAAGAAACAAATAAAGGCCCCGCCCGCCTGCGATGCCGCAGGCGGGTGTTTTTCTATCAGAAATATCTGCGGCTGAAGATTGGCTCGACACTCTCGGAACAGAGTGCCGCCGGGGCGAAATCGGCTTCCTTCGCGAAAGCAGGCCTAGCCAGTTCGCGGTTGGCGGCTAAGCTGCGTCGTGGTCGAAAAGGTGCCGTCGGCGCGGCGCTCTCTTTCCCTATCGCAGCTTGGACCGTAAGGTGTGGCGTACCGTTGGAGAGGCCGTGCCAATGCTTTCGAGATCGAATGCTGCGCTGTCGCAGATCCATATGCAGATTATGTGGAGCCGGCTGATTGCCGTCGTCGAGGAGCAGGCCCAGACTTTGGTACGCACTGCCTTTTCGACGACGGTGCGCGAAGCAGGCGACCTCTCGGCCGGGGTTTTCGACCGTGACGGCAACATG
>DASXMC010000161.1:0-4272 GCA_036495885.1 Allostellaceae bacterium
TTTGCCCCGATCGGGCCGTGGATCGTGACCAAGGACGAAGTCCCGGACCCGCAAAAATTGCAGATCCGGCTCTCCAACAACGGCACCTTAATGCAGAATTTCAACACTAGCGACATGGCCCACAAGATCCCGCGCTGCATCGAATGGTTGAGCTCGATCCACGCGCTGGAGCCGGGTGATATCATCGCCACCGGCACCAATCACCGCGGCCTCAACCCGTTTATGGACGGCGACAAGATCGAGCTCGACATCGAGGGCGTCGGCAAGCTTGCCTTCAACGTCAAGGACGAGCTGAAGCGCAAGTGGGAGCGGGTGACGCGGCTGCAGATGCACGAACGCGCGGCGCAGAAGACCCCCGGCGCCTACCCCGACATCACGCCGCAAGTCTCGGGCAAGCACGCTCCCGCCCGCTGACAGTGTTCAGGGCTAGGAACGCCACGCTTCACCTCTCCGCCCTTCAGGGGGGAGAGGAAGGGGCCCGCGCCAACGGCGCGGGAGGGTGAGGTGGGCCCCGGCAATCGCTCTAGAATCCCCCACCTCACCTCCTCTCCGCCCCCAAGGGCGGAGAGGAGGTGACTTCGCAGGCAAGAACAGGAAAATCACATGGCCGCCGACGGTTTCGCCTACACCAATCTTTTCGCTGAAGGTCTGCCGGCGCCAGCGCCACGTTGGACCGGCTTCCCGAAGTACAATTTCATTGGTGGCCACAACGACTCGGAGCATGTGCCGGCGGCGGAACTGGCGGCGGCGGCCGAGGCCGTGCTGCGCCGCGAGGGCGCCGACCTCGCGCTCTACAACCCGCACGGTCCGCAAGGGTTTCGCGGCATCCGGGAGTTTGTCGTCGCCAAGGTCAAGGGCCGCGGCATCGTCTGCACGCCGGAGCATGTGCTGATCACCTCGGGCTCGGGCCAAGGGCTCGATCTCGTCAACCGCGTTATGCTCGATCGCGGCGACACGGTGATCCTAGAGGAGTTCACCTATGGCGGGGCATTGACCAAGCTGCAGCGGCTTGGCGTCAAAGTCGTCGGCGCCCCGCTCGACGATGACGGGCTGCGCATCGACGCGTTGGACCGGATCCTCGACGAGCTGAAGCAAAAGGGCATCGTACCGAAATTCATCTACACGATCCCGACCGTACAGAACCCGACCGGCTCGATCCTGCCGGTGGCACGCCGCGAGGCGCTGCTCGGCCTGACGAAGAAGCACGGCGTCGCGATCTTCGAAGACGAATGTTACGCCGATCTGACCTGGAGCTCCGATGCCCCACCGGCGATCTATTCGATGGACCCAAGCCGGGTGATCCATGTCGGCTCGTTTTCCAAGACGCTGTCGCCGGCGTTGCGGCTGGGCTATGTCGTCGCCGACTGGGCAGTCATGAGGCAGCTTGTCGGCTTGAAGCGCGAGACCGACAGCGGCACCGGCGCGCTTGAGCAAATGGTCGTAGCCGAATATTTCTCGCGCGCTTTCACCGAGCATGTCGGCGAGTTGACCGGGGTGCTGAAGGAAAAGCTCGATACGATGGTCGATGCCCTCGAGCGCGAATTCGGCACCGCGGTCGAAAAAATGTGGCGCCCCAAAGGCGGCATCTTTTTGTGGATCAAGCTTCCCGACCGCGTCGACGTGACGACCTTGGTGGCGCCCGCCGCCAAGGAGGGGCTGGTTTTCAACCCCGGCCCGGAATGGTCATGCAATCCGGCCGAGACCAAATCGATGATGCGGCTTTGCTTCGCATTGCCATCGAAAGCGACGATCCGCGAGGGTGTGGCGACTTTGGCGCGGGTGTGTTTTGAACAGACCGGCGTCCCCGAGCGCAGCGCCAATATCCGCCGCACCTCCGCCGATTGAGCGGACCCAATATATCAATCCCGGGCGTTCGAGGTGGACGCGCTCAGCGTGCTGCCGGTGAGTTCTGCTGCTGATCGAGGCCGACAAGGCGGGCGCTGTCGTCCCATAGGCGGCGAGCCATGGTGTTGTCGCGCGCTGCCGGATCGGGCTGTTCCAGCGCGCGGCCGACGACATATCCGCCGTTGAACGGCGTAGGGTCGGGCACCGTCGCGAGGAAGAGCGCGGTATCGGCGCCTTTTTCGACACTGATCATAAACGGTTTCATCACGCGCCAGTAGACTTCGACGATACCGCCGCGGTGGCCGAGCCCGGTCGCGACGAAACCCGGATGCAGGCACATCGCGACGACGCCGGTGCCGTCGAGGCGCCGGGCCAGTTCGCGGGTGAACAGGATGTTGCACAACTTGGAGCGGCCGTAAGCCTTCCTGATCGACCAGTCCTGCGACCCGGTGATCGTGGCGAGATCGATGCGTTGACCGCGATGCGCCCGCGACGCGACGGTGACGATCCGCGAAGGTGTGGAGGTCTTCAACTTGTCGAGCAGCAGAGTCGTCAGCAGGAACGGGGCGAGGTGATTGACCGCAAAGGTCAGCTCATAGCCGTCCTGCGACAACCGGTAATTCGGCGAGACCAGGCCGGCATTGTTGACCAGCACGTCGATCCGTTTGTAGCGGGACAAGATTTCGCCGGCGAGCCCGCGAACCGCGGCAAGCGAAGCAAAATCGGCGAGTGCGGTATCGAGCTCGGCGCCGACCGCTCGCGCCGCAACAAAATCGCGTGCCATGTCGATGCGCTCGCGGCTGCGGCCGGTCATGACCACCCGCATTCCAGCACGGGCCAAGCCCAATGCGATGTAAAGCCCGATCCCGGCGCTGGCGCCGGTCACGATTGCTGTCCGCCGCGAGCTGTCGCTTTCCGCCATTCGTCACACACCTCCGAGAATGCGAACGACGCGACAGCTGAAATGCTGCTAGATGCTGTCGAGCCCAAACGCCCAGCGGCGCGCCAGCTGGTGACCGATTGCCAGCGGCGGCGGCAGGGTTGCGACATTCGGGAGCGGATCGTCGGTGCGCGAGCGTTCCACCATCGCCCGCACTTCGTCACGCTCGAACCAGCGCGCCTCGGCCAGTTCCTCCGGATCGATGCGCACCTCCTCGCTGGTCGCCTCGGCCAGGACGCCCATCATCAAGGTCGACGGAAACGGCCAGGGCTGCGAGGCGAGATAGCGCACCCGGCCGATTTGGATGCCCGATTCCTCCATGACCTCGCGCCGTACCGCCTCCTCGATGGTTTCGCCTGGCTCCATGAAGCCGGCCAGACACGAATATCGGGTCCCGACCCGGCGGCGACCGCGCCCAAGCAGACAGCGCTCGCCCTTGACTGCCAGCATGATCACGACCGGATCGACGCGCGGATAATGGTGCGCCCGGCAATTGGGGCACTGCCGCCCCCAGCCGCCGGCGGAAACGACGCTCGGCGTGCCGCATTGCGCGCAGAAGCCGTGGCGGGTGTGCCAATCGATCAGCGAGCGCGCCTCAGCGAGGATCGCTGCGTCCGGGCCCGGGATCATCGCAGCGAGGCTGCGGACATCCGCTGTTGCGGGCTCCGCCCCATCGGGGATTGGCGCGCCGCTGGCGTCGAGCGCGAAATAGGCTCGCCCGTCGCCGATCCCGAGCAGAACCAGGATGGTTCCGCTATCGATCGCGTCGCGCCAGGGTGCTATGGGCTGCCAGTCGGGTGCTGTCCCCAGATGATTGCGGATCAGCGGCTTCAGTTCGCGGAACGGCAACACGCGGCTCTGCGGATCCGCGAGCAGCGAGGCGATCCAAGCGCTGTCCTGACGGCGTTGGCTGACGCGATCCAGCGGATTGCCCGCAAAAGTATAGATTTCTTCCATTGCCGCGCTTTTCCGGTCGGTATTTTCATTCATCCCGCTGTCTACCATGACTTCGACCTGCGTCGAAGCGTTTGCGCCCGCTACCGCATTTCTGCGTGGTATTCTCAGGCCATGGACAACGCACCCTATTTTGTCGAGATCGCAGCGCTGGTCGGTGATCCGGCACGCGCGAATATGTTGTCGGCGCTGATGGATGGCGGCACGCGCAGCGCCGGCGACCTCGCCTTTGCCGCGCATGTCAGCGCGCAGACCGCGAGCGCTCATCTTGCCAAGCTCGTCGCAGCGCAGTTGCTTGCGGTCGAAAAGCGCGGCCGCCATCGTTTCTTTGGGCTGGCCTCGGCCGAAGTAGCGCGCATGTTGGAGGAAATCATGGCGGTGGCGGTCACGCGGACGCCGCGTTATCGGCCGGCGTGGATGCGCGATGAGGCGCTGCGCTCAGCGCGTACCTGCTACGACCACTTGGCGGGCCGGCTCGGCGTTGCGTTGGCGGAAAGCCTCGCTTCGCGCGGGCAAATTGTGCTCGACGAGGA
>DASXMC010000162.1:0-4822 GCA_036495885.1 Allostellaceae bacterium
GTTGGTGGCGCAGGCGATGCTTGACGGCATCGACGAGGACGCCGTCGATTTCCGGCAGACTTATGACGGCGAGGACAGCGAGCCGGTCGTCCTTCCTGCACGCTTTCCCAACCTGCTGGCGAACGGGGCTGCAGGGATCGCCGTCGGCATGGCGACCAATATACCGCCGCACAATGCCGGCGAGTTGTGCGCCGCACTATTGCATCTGATCGACGAGCCCGCCTGCACGATCGAGGCGCTGTGCGCCCATGTTCGGGGACCCGATTTCCCGACCGGCGGGATTCTCGTCGAACCGGCGGAAAACATCCGTCAGGCCTACGCGAGCGGACGCGGCAGCTTCCGTCTGCGGGCGCGCTGGGCAACCGAGACGCTGGGCCACAACACCTACCAGATCGCAGTCACCGAGATCCCGTTTGGCGTGCCGAAAGGGCGGCTCATCGAAAAAATCGCGACCCTGCTCGAAGAAAAAAAGCTGCCCCTTTTGGCCGACATCCACGACGAGTCGACCGAGGATGTCAGGGTCGTGATCGAACCAAAGAGCCGCAATGTCGATGCCGCGCTGCTGATGGAGCAGCTGTTCCGATCGACCGAGCTCGAAATCCGCGTGCCGCTCAATCTGAACGTGCTCGATCCCGCGGGCGTGCCGCGGGTCATGAGCCTCAAGGAGGTGCTGCAGGCCTTTCTCGACCACCGTCGCGAAGTGCTACAGCGCAGGAGCCGCCACCGGCTCGCCGCCGTTGCCCGCCGCATAGAGATCCTGAAGGGACACATCGTCGTCTATCTCAACCTCGACGAGGTGATCCACATCATCCGCGAGTCCGACGATCCCAGCGCCGAATTGATGCGGCACTGGGAATTGAGCGAGGTGCAGACCGAAGCGATCCTCAACATGCGGCTGCGCGCATTACGCCGGCTCGAAGAGATCGCGATCAACAAGGAGCTCAAGGCGCTTTCGGTCGAAGAGGCCGGGCTTACCCGGCTGTTGGACAGCGAGCGCCGGCAATGGCGCGCGGTGGCGAAAGAAATCGCCGCGACCGCAGCCGAATTCGGCGGCGACACGCCACTCGGTCGCCGCCGCACCAGCTTTGCCGAAGCTCCGCCGCCGGCCGAGATCCCAGCCGCAGCATTGGTTGAGCGTGAGCCGGTGACCGTGTTGTGCTCGCAAAAAGGCTGGGTGCGCGCGATCAGAGGCCACAATATCGCCGCCGCAGAGCAGCGTTACAAAGAGGGTGACGGGCCGCGCTTTGCGGTCGCCGCCGAGACCACCGACCGGCTCGTCGTGTTCGCGACCAATGGCCGTTTTTATACGATCGGGATGGACCGGCTGCCCGGCGGGCGTGGCCAGGGTGAGCCGTTGCGGCTGATGGTCGACCTGGCCAACGAGCACGATATAGTGGCAATGTTTCCTTATCGGCCGGGGTTGGAGTTGCTGGTCGCGTCGAGCGACGGCCGCGGCTTTGTCGTCGACGGCGAGGAAGCGGTAGCGCAGACCCGCGGCGGCAAGCAGGTGTTGACCCCGGCTGCCGGCGCCGTGGCGCGGATTTGTCTGCGCGCCGAGGAGGGCGACGCCGTCGCCTTTGTCGGCGACAATCGTCGCATGCTGGTGGTCAGGCTCGACGACATCCCGTTGATGACGCGCGGCCGCGGCGTAATCCTGCAGCGCTATAGATCGGGCGGGCTCGCCGACGCCAAGGTGTTCCGCCTCGCCGACGGCCTCAGCTGGGCGCTGGGCGATGCCGGGAACGGCGCGCAAGCGCCATCCGCCCGCGCGCGCATCCGCACCGTGACCGACCTCGCGCCTTGGCTCGGGCCGCGCGGCGGCGCCGGCCGCACCGTCCCGATCGGCTTCCCGCGCACCAATAAATTCACATAGGCATTGCCGTCGTCACTGCGCGTGCGGTAGCCTTTTTCAAATAACTAGATGTTATCGGGAGTATCGGAATCGCAGTTCGGCCCACGCCATTGGAAAAGCGGCGGACCAAAGACAAGGGGCTGGAGGGCTGGCGCACGGCATGACGGACCGACTGACCCTCGCGCGAGCGCTCGAAGAAGGCGGCATCGCTCGCAATGCCGCCGAGCATATCGCGACCGAGATCTTCGATGCGATTCACGACAACACCGCCACCAAAGCAGACCTCGGCGGCGTCAAGACGGAGCTGCTGTTCCGCATCGAAACCGGCAAAGCTGAGTTGCTGCTGCGCCTCTCGCAGCTCGAACACCGGATGACGCGGTTTGGCAGCGGCATGGTCGTGGTAACCGGCATCATTCTCGCGGCGATCCGTTATCTCCCGCATCGCTAAAGCAATGGCGCGCCTTGGGTGCGGTGTGCGCCGGCAGCGCGACAAGCGAGGGCGACACATCGTGTCGGCGCACAATCTGATTTCTGTTGTGATCGAGACGCCGCGGCTGGTGATGCGGCCGATAAGTCGTGCCTACGCGGCGGAGATCTTTGCCGAATTTACGCCGGAGGTGTGCCGGCACTTGTTTCCGCAGCCGGCGTCGCAGATCGCGGAGACGCTCGATTTCATCGACCGCTCGCGCACCGGGATGGCTGCGGGCAAGGAGCTGGCCGTCTCAGTCTTTGCGCGCGCCGATGGCGCTTTTTTGGGCGGTGCCGGTCTGCACGATCTATCCTCCGGTGTGCCGGAGGCGGGCATCTGGATCAAACTCTCGGCGCACGGCCACGGCTTCGGCTTCGAAGCCGTCGAGGGCCTGATCACTTGGGCTTCACAAACGCTCGGCGTGCACGAAATCCGCTACCCGGTCATAATCGAGAATTTGCCGAGCCGCCGTATCCCCGAGCGGCTTGGCGGCACCATCGTGCGTCAGTTCGGCAAGGCCAACGCCGCGGGCGTGATGCGCGACCTCGTCGAATACAGAATCCCGGTCGCACCGCACCCCAGCTGACACAAACAAACCTCTGGAATTAAGGCTTCCCGCAAGTCAGTTCGGACTGCCATTTCATTGGCCGGCTTTTCGCAGATTCCCGGCCGGATCGTATTGGCGGATTTGCAGGGAATCGAGGGCGTAGGAGATGTCCTCGGCACGTACCACGGCCGTGTCGGTCCGGCAGATGCTCGCGTTCATCATATAGATGTAGCCGCCTCGCCACGTCGGACCGGGCTTGCGCACGGCAACACAATTATGCAGCCCATCGGAGAATTCGATGGACTTGTTATCGCCGTCACTAACGAGATTACGCCAATTGGTCCCGCGTCTCGTGACCTGGTTCATGTCTTGGAAGTCTTCTTGGTCGTAGCCTGGATAACTACCGACACGACAATATTTACCCGGGAGTCCTATGGCTGTAGTCTTGTACGGATCGGTGACCAATGTGCTCGCTTCGATCGACAAATTGCCGACATTGTACATGACTACATCGAGCGCCATATCGCAATTCAGGGGACCTCGCCCGTAGAGCAGCGCGTTCCCTTCGATCAACTTGTAGCCTTGTAAACACTTGCCGCCGGCCGATGACGCGATGCGCGTTACATTGCACGGCACCTCCGGGAATTTGTCCTCCTCGACGCGATAGCGGCCGGCATAGGGGTTGCGCTCGTACGACTTCCAAGGATTGCGCAGGTACGGCGGCTGGACCGGCACCGCGGGTGCGGTTACGGTGACGTTTGGAACCGAGAGCTGATTGCTCTGTTGGGCATCTGCGCCGAATCCCCAGCATAGGATCGCTGTGGCAAAGGCGAGACCCGACAATTTCGCGAAAATCGCCTGCATGATCGGCCTCCTGATAATCGAGCCGCCGTCGGCATTTATTGGATCGCGCAGCGGTTTCACCATTTGAGGATATGTCAACCGAAAAATCGTCGCAATCGGGATCAGAGCGCAAATCCTGGTTTTCGCTGCCATGATGGCGGGACTGCGCTATGTTCGATGGCGTCAGGGAGGCGGCATGAGGGCGGCGCTCTGCAAGGGCTGCCGTGAATAGGCAGGCGTTGAACAGCGCCGAGGAGCGGCAAAAAGAGAGGCAACCCGCCATGGGGCGACATGGCCTGATCCATCGAATTGCCCGCTCGCGTCTTCCGACGATTAGGTGCATCGCATTGGTGCTATCGGCCTCGGTGATTGTGATCTGCTGCTGGCCGTTGCCGGATCGGGCGGAGTCGCCGAAATCGATCGGTCTCGAACTCAATAAGCTTGAGCAGCAGGGCGGCAACTGCCGCGCCTATCTTGTGATCGCCAATCCGGGAACGGACGCATTCACGGGGTTCACGCTCGACCTGATCGTTTTCGATCACAGCGGGACGATCTCGCGACGCCTCGCGGTCGAATTGGCGCCGCTGCGGGCGCCGAAAACCATGGTCAAGGTGTTCGATATTCCGGAAACCGCGTGCACCGGCATCGGCAATATCCTCGTTAACGACGTGCTGCACTGCCGCGGCGCGAATGGCGAGCTAGGCGGCTGCATCGACCGGATCACGACTTCGTCAAAGCTGTCGGTCAAGTTATCGCGATAGCTGGAGGGACGGCTGTTGCCTGATCGGTCAGCGACGGCGCGATCGGAAGCGAGCCCGATATGGCTTCCGGTAACCCTGTCGCTCGCCGGCCATATCATTGCGTTGACCCTGCTGATCTTTTTCGTCACCGAGACGAGCCCGCCGCCGCAGCCCCTGGAGAAGAGCGGCATTGCAGTTGTTATAGCGCCGCTTGCCGCGCAGCCGCAGGCCACCCTCACGCCGGCGCAGCCGCTTCAGCCGATTGGATCACCGGCCGCCGCAACGTTGCCGCCGGAGGCGACGGTGCCGCCACTGCCAGCGCCGCAAATGCCCCCGGTCACGGCCGTGCCGGTCACGGTGGTACCGCCGGA
>DASXMC010000163.1:0-3491 GCA_036495885.1 Allostellaceae bacterium
GTGCCGACCTTTGCAGTTTACGACTACCACCGCAAATCGCCGCAGCCGCATGTTCGTGAGCGCGCCCAGGCACTCGAAGAGCACCATGCCGCAAGCTTGCGCAAAGCACTTGCCGCCGGCGTCAAGATCGCTGCCGGCACCGATGCGGGCGGCCACGGACACCCACCGAACGCGATCGAAATCGCGTGCCTGGTCAAGGGCGGCATGACCCCGCTGCAGGCATTGCGCGCGGCGACCGGATGGGCGGCCGAATGTATCGGCCGGGGGGCGGATCTCGGCACGATCGAAAAGGGCAAGCTCGCCGATCTCGTCGTCGTCAAAGGCGACCCGCTGGCCGACGTTACGATCCTGCAAAAGCCCGAGCGGATCGCCCTGGTGGTCAAAGACGGCGTGATCGCCGCCGATCGGCGACCGCACCCGGTACGATAGTGGGCCGCGTTCCCGTAAGGGCACCGGCGACGAAAAAGAACGGACAGGCAGTCAGCACCCGAATGCCTAAGATTTGATCGCTTTTGGTTGTTGGTCTGTCTCGGCGAGCAGAGCTGGTATGATGGCGGGCCCTGGCGTGCGTTCCCGTGGGCGCATCGTCGCGGCGTCAGCGGTTGGCGCGAAACATGCGTGCGGCCAAGGGTGCGGAACATCGGGTGGCAAATGGATCGCTCGATCCTCGACGGCTACGATCCCAAGGGTTTTTATTGCGAGATGCTGGCGAGCCCGGCCAGTGCGGCCATTCGCGAGCGGCTGTCGCGGCTGTCGATCGAGGCGCTCAAGGAACGCGCCGCAGCGGCCAACGCCGAGCTTTACAATCTGGGCATCACTTTTACGGTTTATTCCGACGCCAAGACCATCGACCGGATTTTGCCGTTCGACGTGGTGCCGCGCGTGCTGTCGGCGGCGGAGTGGCGGCATCTCGAAACCGGGATCGTCCAGCGCATTACCGCGATCAATCTGTTGCTCGACGATATCTATCATGATCAACAAATCCTGCGGGACGGCATCGTCCCACCCGACCTGATCCTCGGCAACCACAACTACCGGCCGGAGATGCGCGGTGTCGACTTACCGCACAAGGCTTATGTCAACATTTGCGGCACCGACATCGTGCGCGACGAAAAAGGATTGTTTCTGGTTCTCGAGGACAATGCGCGCACCCCCTCGGGGGTGAGCTACGTCGTCGAGAACCGGCATATGATGCTGCGTGCCTTTCCCGATCTGCTCGACGATATCGGGCTGCGCGAAATCGACAATTACGGCGCGCGGCTGATGGCGGTATTGCAGGAAATCGCGCCCGTTGGGGTCAGCGATCCGCAGGTCGTGTTGCTGTCGCCCGGCACCTACAACTCGGCCTATTTCGAACATGTCTTTCTGGCGCGCGAGATGGGGGTTCCGTTGGTCGAAGGACCGGACCTCGTGGTCGAGGACGAGCGCGTCTGGATGCGCACGACCGGCGGGCTCGCCCAGGTCGATGTGATCTATCGGCGATTGAACGACGATTTTCTCGATCCCGAAACCTTCAACCCCGAAAGTTTGTTGGGCGTGCGTGGGCTGATGCGCGCCTACCGCAGGGGTAACGTGGCACTCGCCAACGCGATCGGCACCGGTGTTGCGGACGACAAGGCGGTCTATGCCTATATGCCGCGCGTTATCCGTTATTATCTCGGGGAGGAGCCGATCCTCCACAATGTGCCGACGCACATCTGCCGCGAGCCGGAAGCGTTGCGCTATACCCTCGACCACCTCGCCGAATTGGTCGTGAAGCCGGTAGGGGAGGCGGGTGGTTACGGCATTACCGTGGGCCCAAAGGCGAGCCGCGCCGAACTCGCCCTGTGCCGCGAGAAACTGCTCGCTGACCCGGCCAACTACATCAGCCAGCCCTGCATCAATCTCTCGGTGGCCCCGACCTTGATCGACGGCGCCATCGAGCCGCGTCACGTCGATCTGCGGCCGTTCGCGGTGACCGGTTCGGACACTTGGGTCTTGCCCGGCGGTCTGACCCGGGTGGCGCTGCGCCGCGGTTCGTTGGTCGTCAATTCCTCGCAGGGCGGCGGATCAAAGGATACCTGGGTCCTTGGTTGACGTTCTCCTCGCCCGCTATGCCGACTGCATTTTCTGGCTCGCCCGCTATGTCGAGCGGGCCGAGAACTTGGCGCGTATTCTCGATGTCAACGAGACCTTTTCGCGCGACAGCCGCGGCGCACAAAATTGGCGCTCGATCATCCAGCTGAATTCGGATGAAGATCGGTTCTTTGCCGATGGCCGTAAGCTCTCGGCCCAGAGTGTCCTGCGCTTTTACGTGATCGATGGCGACAATCCGACCTCGATCGTCAGCGCCGTCCATGCGGCGCGGGAAAACGCGCGCACCTTGCGGCCGTTGATCTCGACCGAAATGTGGGTGCAGCTCAACGTCTTTTATAACCGGCTCGTCGAACTCGGGCCGGCGGATCTGTCGCCCGGCCGAATGTCGGCACTGTTTGCCACGATCAAGGAGGCATGCCAAACCCATACCGGGATCACCGATGGCACATTTTTCCGCGATCAGGGCTGGTACTTTTACCAGCTCGGGCGGTACATCGAGCGTGCTGACCAAACTACCCGGCTGCTCGATATCAAATACCATCTGCTGCTGCCAAGCGCGTCTGATGTCGGCTCGCCGACCGATGTCAGCCAGTGGAATGCCTTGTTGCGCTCGGTCGCCGGATACCACGCCTATCGCCGTCTGCACGCCGCGAGCACGACGCCGGCGCGAGTTGCCGGTTTTTTGTTGTTCAACCAGGCTTTTCCGCGCTCACTGCATCATTGCGTACGCGAAGCAGCACGGCTCTTGGGCGATGTCAAATCGCGTTACTCGCTGCGCGGCGGCAATGATGCGGCCGAGGAGCTCGACCGCTTGCGCGCCGTTCTCGGCACATTGACGATCACGGAAATCCTGAGGGAGGGACTCCACGAATTTCTCGATGTTATTCAACAGCAGCTAATTGCTGTCAGTCGCGACCTGTCGATCGCGTTTTTTGGCTATATCCCCAAGGCGGCCCAGTCACAGGCTGGTGCACAATAGGCAGACCGATGCCCATCCTCACCGTTCGGCACGTTACCACCTACAGCTACAAGCAGCCCGTCGCTTTCGGTGAGCACCGCATGATGCTTAGACCACGCGACTATTACGACCAAAAGCTGATCGAGGCTAAGCTTGTGATCAAGCCGGAACCCGCCGATATCCGATGGGTGCATGACGTGTTCGGCAACTGCGTTGCCGTCGCCCAGTTCAGCGGGCGAGCTCAGGAGCTTCGTTTCGAGAGCGTGACTCGCGTCGAACAGTCCCCAATCGATGTCCTCGACTTTCAGATCGAGGAATACGCAAGACGATATCCCTTCACCTATGGCGCCGACGAAATGCCCGATTTGTTGCGGGCCATGGAGCGACAATACCTTGATCCAGAGCACGAAATAGACGAGTGGGCGCGCCAGTTCTTGCGCCATGACGGCCGGACCGA
>DASXMC010000164.1:0-2123 GCA_036495885.1 Allostellaceae bacterium
GCCATCGCTCGGGATCAGATCGCCCGCGTCGACCAGCACCAGATCGCCGGCTTTTAGGCTCGCCGCGTCGATCATCTCGAACCGGGTCGATGACGCGTTCTCGATGCGCTTTGCCTTGGTCTCGGTCCGGGTGCGGCGCAGGGCGTCGGCCTGGGCTTTGCCGCGGCCTTCCGCCACCGCCGTGGCGAAATTCGCAAACAACACCGTGAACCACAGCCAAACCGTGATCTGGCCCGCAAACAGAGCGTCGCTGCCGACCACCTTGGTCGCGCCGACGAACAGGGTGCGGATGAAGAACACGGTGGTCAGCACCGAGACGATCTCGACGCAGAACATGACCGGGTTCTTGACCTGGGTGCGCGGGTCGAGTTTCCGGAACGATGCCCAGATCGCCGGCACGATCAGCGAACGGTCGAACAGCGACATCGGCCGCATATTCCGCCGGCTGAGCCCGCCCGCCGGCAAGCCGATGATGGGGGTGATGTCGGTCATGTTGGAGCTTCCTCGAAATCTGGAACCGCTTACGGCCCGGTCCACAGCTTGCCCTGGTTCATCGCGACCTGCTCGACCGCCGGCCCGAGTGAGACGGCCGGGAAGTAGGTCAAGCCGCCCATGATCAGAATGACGCCGGCCAGCAATCCGACAAACTGCAGGCTGTGCGTCGGGAAGGTGCCGGCCGAGGGCGGCAGCGATTTTTTCTGCGCCAATGACCCGGCCACCGCCAGCATCGGGATCACAAAGATAAAGCGTCCGATCAGCATCGCTGCCGCTATCGTAGTATTATAGAAGAGCGTATTGGCCGACAGTCCGGCAAAGGCGCTGCCGTTGTTGGCGGTGCCCTCGGTGTAGGCGTAGAGGATCTCGCTAAAGCCGTGCGGCCCGGCATTGGCGATGCCGGCGAGCCCGGCCGGAAGGACCGTCGCCAACGCGGTCAAGCCGAGGGTCGACAACGGCAGGCTCAACAAGGCAAGGATGGTCATCTTGACCTCCTTGGCCTCGAGCTTTTTGCCGAGGTATTCGGGCGTGCGCCCGACCATCAGCCCGGCGACAAACATCGCGACGATGGCAAAGGCGAGGATACCGTAGAGCCCCGAGCCGACGCCGCCAAAGATGATCTCGCCAAGCTGCATGTTGACCATTGGCACCGCCCCGCCGACTGGCAGGAAGCTGTCATGCATCGAATTGACCGCACCGCACGACGCGTCGGTCGTCACCGTCGCCCACAATGCAGAGAGCGCCGGCGCGAAGCGGACCTCCTTGCCTTCCATATTGCCACCGGCCTGCGTCGGACCCGCGATCGCATCGACGTTAAAGGCGGAGAAGGCGGGGTTGCCGTGCGCTTCAGAATTGTAGCAGACCGTCACCCCGGCAAGGAACAGGACTCCCATCGCGGCAAAGATCGCCCAGCCCTGGCGCTCATCCTTGACCATACGGCCGAGGACATTGGTCAGTGCTGCGCCGATCGCGAAGATCGCGACCAGCTCGATCAGATTGGTGATCGCGTTCGGGTTTTCGAACGGATGCGCCGAGTTGGTGTTGAAGAACCCGCCGCCATTGGTGCCGAGCTCCTTGATAATCTCCTGCGAGGCGACCGGGCCTTGTGCGATGATTTGTTTGGCCCCTTCCAGCGTCGTTGCCTCGACATAGGCGCCGAGATTTTGCGGCACGCCCTCCCAGCACAGCACCAGCCCAAAGACGACCGCGATCGGCAACAGGATGTAGAGCGTGCCGCGGGTCAGATCGACCCAGAAATTGCCGATTGTTCTGGCCTCGCGGCGGACGAAACCGCGGATCAACGCCAATGCCATGGCTATGCCGGTCGCCGCCGAGACGAAGTTGTGGACGGTGAGCCCGGCCATCTGCACGAGATAGCCCATCGTCGTCTCGCCGCTATAGGCCTGCCAGTTGGTGTTGGTCACAAAGCTGACCGAGGTGTTCATCGCGAGATCAGGCGCCACCCCGGTCTGACCCATCGGATTGAACGGGAGATACCATTGGAACCGCTGCAATGCGTACAGCGTCACAAAACCAGCGACGCTGAAGAACAGGATCGCCACCGCATAGGTCAGCCAGTGCTGCTCTTCGTTTTCGTCGACGCCGCAGCACCAATAGACGGCGCGCTC
>DASXMC010000165.1:0-3829 GCA_036495885.1 Allostellaceae bacterium
AGGCAGCCGCTTCAGGTAGGCCCGGAGATGCCACTCGACAAGAAAATCCACTAACGTCCGCACCTTCGTCGAGAGCAGCGATCGATGCGGATAAAGAGCGTGGACTGGTAGCTCGCGCGGCGAGCGCCAAGGCTCCAGCAAGGTAACCAGCCGCCCCGTCGCAATGTCGGCGCTTAACCAGAAGCTCGGGCCGCGGAGGATGCCATGCCCGGCCAATGCCATCTCACGCACAAATCCGGCGTTGGTGCAGGTGAACCGTCCCGCCACCCGCACCGTCTCGCTGCGTCCGTCGGGAGCCTCGAACTGCCACGTGTCAGGCGAGAACATCTCCGCATAGATCAGGCAGGAATGAGAACTGAGATCAGCGGGTGTCTGCGGGCGCCCGGCGCGTTCGAGATAGGCCGGCGACGCGCAGACGTTGCTGCGTTCGGCGGAGACGAGCTGTCGCGCGATCAGGTTGGAATCGCCCAACGGTCCGACGCGAATGGCCAGATCGAAGCCCTCTTCGATCAGGTTCACGAAGCGATCCGAGACGGCGATGTCGAAATTCACCTCCGGATAACGCGCCATGTAGGAGCTGACGGCAGGGGCAACGTGCTGCAGCCCGAAGCTCACCGGCACGGCGACGCGTAACAGACCCCGCGGTGCGGTCTGCAGCGCATTCGCCTGCGCCTCCGCCTCCTTCGTCAAGATTTGATCTGAGGCGGACGGGCGCACGACGCGCCTCGCGCGGGACCGGTTGATTGCCTTCCTGAAGGAGCGGCTCAGCTGGATGGCCACGACTGCGCCATACGGAATCAGCATCGATCAGGTCACCGCTCGCCCCATTTTCTTTCTTCGACTGTCTCTTCCTCGATCGCGTAGTACTCATCGAGGCCGACAAGAGTCTCGATGTCATGACGGGCAATGACGCACTCCTCGGCACTGAGGCCGGTAAAATCACCACTCGTCTTGAGCTCGGCAAGGGCGCGCTTAGCGAAGTGAAAACTGACCAGCAGATAGAGAAGGGCGTCGAGGGCGATCTTGTACCCCATATCAGCAAGCTGGGCTGCGCTGGCGACCGGACGGTTGTCGCGGTTGCCGCGGCTGACAACATAGACCAGCGGGATCTTCGCCAGCTTCGGCGCCTGCTGCAATTCGTTGGGGTCGCGCGGGAAGATCATGCCCAAATCGGCACCATTATCCGCGGCCGCATTTATCCGTGCGATAGCTTCGTCAAGCCCTTCGAAGCGGCAGGAATCGCTGCGCGCGATGATGACAAAACCCTTGTCGGTCTGATCGCGCTGCCGACAGGCGAGCCGAATCTTGTCGACGAACTCCTTCCGGGGGACCACATGCGCGACGTATTTGTGGTAGTGCGCGCGCTTGGGGAAAAGCTGGTCCTCGATGTGGATGCCGGCGATCCCCGCATTGCTGAATTCACGCACGGTGCGCATCGTGTGCAGCGGCTCGCCAAAGCCGGCGCCGGCATCTGCGAGGACCGGGATCGTCACTGCCTTGGCGACATCGCCGGCTACCCGCACCTGCTCATCCAAGGTCAGCAACGGCTCGGAGGTGCACCGCGAGCCACCGGTGACGAAGCCGCCGACATAGGCCGATTTGAACCCGGTGCTCTCGATTAGGCGACCGCCCAGCGCGTCATAAGCGACGGGTATGTGGATAAACGCCTCGTCCGCAAGAAGCCGGCGCAGCACCGCCGTCTGATTGATCATGATCTCCTCCTCGACATCGACCTGGGCAGAATTCAAGTGTTACCGTAACTCCGCGACACCGGCTGTTAAAGAATTGCTGACGGTCCCACCGCGCTGAAACCGCGACATGACATCCCAGCACGAAGGCCTTCGAGAAGATAAACCCGCAACGTTGTGCGCCCGCTCGCTGAGCGGCTTTAATCGCGCTCGCGTCGGTAGGATCCTCGCGTCATGACCGCCTCGTCGCCCGCCGCACAGCCGGTGACAGTGTTTGGTGGCACCGGCTTTCTCGGGCGGCGCATCGTGCGCCAGCTGCGGGACGCCGGGTTTGCCGTCCGGATCGCCTCGCGCCATCCCGATCGCGGTCGGTCGTTGTTTCCGGATGGCTATCCCGGCATCGCGTCGATACGCGGCGACGTACACGAGGAGGGCGGGGTCGCCGCGGCGCTCGCCGGTTCCTTCGCGGTGGTGAACGCGATCAGCCTTTATGTCGAACGCGGCAAGGATACCTTCCGGTCGGTGCATGTCGAAGCGGCCGCGCGGGTGGCGCGGCTTGCGGCTGCGGCGGGTGTGAAAAGGCTCCTGCATGTCTCTGGGATCGGCGCCGACCCGCGCTCCCCCTCTCCTTACATCCGCAGCCGGGGCGAGGGGGAAGCGGTGGTCTTGCGGGGGTTCCCTTCCACGATCTTGATCCGCCCCTCCGTCATGTTCGGGCCGGACGACGCTCTCCTCTCGCCGCTTCTGTCGATGATGCGCCGCCTGCCGGTTTTTCCGCTGTTCGGCCGCGGCGACACAAAGCTGCAACCCGTCTATGTCGACGATGTCGCCGAGGCGATCGCGCGCATATTGCCTTTGCCGGCGCCTGAGCCGATCTACGAACTGGCCGGTCCGCAGCTCTATACTTACCGCTCGCTCTTGAGGGCGATCGGCGCTGGCGTGCGCAAGCAGCCCATTTTATTCCCGGTGCCGTTGGCGCTGTGGAAGGTCATTGGATCTATAGGCGAATTGCTGCCGACCCCGCCGATCACGAGAAACCAGGTCGATCTGTTGGAACTGGACAACGTCGCTTCGATCGGCCTCGCGGGCTTCGGGAATCTTCAGATCGTACCCCGATCCCTCGAAGAATTGCTTTCGCAAATAAGCGGAAGTCATATTCGAGCAATACCATGATGCGAAGACCCAGAACGGCGGGCCGCGCGCAAGAGTAGGAGGAATCCGAGATCGACGCCGGTCGGTCCTCAAGAAACGCGGTAGCGGTCGACCGCGGCGGGGTCGAGTTCGATGCCGAGACCCGGTCGCTCCGGCAATCGGATCATGCCATCGCCGTCAATGCGGAGCGGCTCCTTTAGCAATTCGTCGCGCAGGCCGTTTGGGTTTTGGTAGAATTCAAGCACCAGCCCGTTCGGGATCGATGCGGCGAAATGCAATGACGCGATGAGGGTCACCGCACTGGCAAAGGCGTGCGGCGCCACCATCAGATGGTATCCCTGGGCCAATGCCGCGATGCGCCGGCATTCGGAAAAGCCGCCGGACCAGGCGATGTCGGGTTGGACGATGTCGACCGCACCGCGGGTGATCAGTTCGCGAAAGCCATAAAGCCCGATTTCGGTCTCGTAGCCGGCGATCGGGGTCGCAAGGGCCGCGGCGACGCGCGCGCTGCCGTCGATGTCATCGGTCGCGACCGGCTCTTCCATCCAATAGAGCTGATAGGGTTCGAGCGCCCGGCCCATCTCGATCGCCACCGCCGGGCTCCAGGCGCAGTTAACATCGACCATCAGCTTGGTCTTTGGTCCGAGCGCGCGACGCACCGCGGTGACACGGGCGATGTCCTCCTCGGGTTCGACCTCACACTGCTGCGCGTTGGCGACGAGATGGCGCAGATGCGTCTGGGTTGACGGGTTGCGGCCGATCTTCATCTTCATTCCCTTAAAGCCGCGGGCTCGGTAACCCTCGGCCTCGCCGGCGAGGTCGTCGGTCGACTTGCCCTCCTGGTAAAAGCCGCCGCTGGCATAGGCCTCGACCCGGTCGCGGCAGGCGCCGAGCAGCTGGTAGACCGGCATTTTCGCGACCTTTCCGGCGATATCCCAGAGCGCAATGTCAATGCCGCTGATCGCGTTCATGACAATGCCGCGGCGGCC
>DASXMC010000166.1:0-1624 GCA_036495885.1 Allostellaceae bacterium
GCGGTCGGGCGCGCCGCCGGGGTGCCGGTCGTAATCTCGCACCACAAGACGATCGGGCGGGCAAATTTCGGCCGCACCGCGGCGACCCTGCCGGTGATCGCGGCGGCGGTCGCGGGCCAGGAGGTCGGGCTCGACGCCTACCCCTATATCGCGTCCTCGACGGTGTTGAGCGCCGGGCAGGCGGCGCGCGCCTCGAAGGTGCTGGTGACGTGGTCGAAAAGCGCCCCCGAAGAGGCCGGGCGCGAGCTCGCGGCGATCGCCGCCGATTGGGGGGTGAGCATCGAGGATGCGGTCGCGCGGCTGCAGCCGGCCGGCGCCATCTACTGGACGATGGACGAGCCCGATGTGCAGCGGGTGCTTCGTTTTCCGCACACGATGATCGGCTCGGACGGGCTGCCGCACGATTTTCATCCGCATCCGCGGCTATGGGGTACTTTTCCGCGGGTCCTCGGCCATTATTGCCGCGATTTGGGCCTGTTCGGGCTGGAGGAGGCGGTGCGCAAGATGACCGGCCTGCCGGCGGCGCGGTTTGGCCTCGCCGGCCGGGGCAGAGTGGCTGCCGGCGCCTATGCCGACATCACCGTCTTCGACCCAGCGACAGTGATCGACCGCGCCACCTTCGAACAACCGAAAACTCCGGCGGCGGGCATCGAGCACGTCTTTGTCAACGGCCGCCCGGTGTGGAGCGAAGCTCGGACGACCGGTGAGCATCCCGGCCGGGCGTTGCGCCGCCAGCAACTGCAGGCCGAGGCATAGAGACCGGGCCTACGCTGTTCTGCTCGCCTCTTTTGGTTGGCGAAAAAACCTTGCTGACCTCGGACGTTCTCCCATAAAGCCTGAGCCTCGATCACACCGAGCCTCGATCACACCGGAGCAAGCCCGATGCCGCGTCTGCCTGACCCTGCCGATCTCGAAGCTTTGACCGCCTTCGACACGCCGACGATCTGCAACGCGCTCGAAATCGTCGCCCCCGCGCGCCGCGCCACCGGCTTTGTCCGTCGGCCGCTCGTCGCACCGTTTCCGCAATTGAAGCCGGTCGCAGCCTTTGCTCGCACCGCGATCATCCGCTCGCGCGAGCCGCATCCGCGCAGCCGCGAGGAAGCCAAGGAAATCCGTCTCGGCTATTACGCGCACATCGCCGCCGAGCCGATGCCCAGCATCGCCGTGATCCAGGACATCGACGTCCCCGATTATGGATTTGGCGCGTTCTGGGGCGAGGTGCAGTCGAACGTGCACAAGGGGCTCGGCTGCCTCGGCGTCATCACCGACGGTTCGGTGCGCGATCTCGATGTGATGGCCCTTGGTTTCTTTGTGCTCGCCGGCTCGATCATGCCGTCGCACGCGCATGTCCATCTCGTCGACTTTGGCGGCACGGTCAGCGTCGCGGGCATGGTCGTCTCGCCGAACGACGTGATCCATGCCGACCGCCACGGGGCCGTCGTCGTGCCGTACGAGGCGGTAAAGGAGATCCCGAGGGCAGCCGACCTGCTCGCCCGCCGCGAAAAGGTCATCATCGACGCCGCGCGCGCCCCCGGCTTCTCGGTTGCCCGCCTGCGCCAAGCCTTCGACGAGCAGGAAGACATCCACTGATGACAAAGTGAGCGGCAACGGCGGGTAACGCGCG
>DASXMC010000167.1:0-4334 GCA_036495885.1 Allostellaceae bacterium
CGCCGCGAGCAACTCGGCAATCGGATATTTGCGGTTGAGCGGCACCAGGCGATCGCGAATGTCGTCGCGCACCGCATGCAACGAGATCGCGAGGTTGACCGCGATTTCTGCGCCGCAGCGGCGGATCATCGGCACCACGCCGGCGGTCGACAATGTGATCTTGCGGCGGGACACCGAGATGCCTTCGGGATCCATCACGATCTTCATCGCCGCCGCCACATTGTCGTAATTGTAGAGCGGCTCGCCCATTCCCATCAGCACGATGTTGGTTACCCCCGGCCGATCCCCCGGCGCGGCGGTGAAAGTTGCCGCGGAGCGCTGGTGCTGCGGCGGTGGCCATTCACCCAACGCATCACGCGCAAACATGACCTGCGCAACGATTTCGTCCGCCGCGAGGTTCCGCACCAGAAGCTGAGTCCCGGTGTGGCAGAATGTACAATTCAACGTGCAGCCGACCTGTGAAGAAACACATAACGTTCCGCGATCATCCTCGGGGATATGAACGGTTTCGACCTCTCGTCCATCGGCGAAGCGCAACAGCCATTTGCGCGTCCCGTCCGATGAGACGAGGCTGCGCGCCGCAATCGGCCGGCGCAATTCATAGTGTTCGGCGAGGCGATCACGAAACGTCCTCGCCAGCGACGTCATCTGAGCAAAATCGGTGGCGCCGCGATGATAAATCCAGTGCCACAACTGGCGCGCCCGAAACGGCTCGGCGCCCAACGCTGTCATTTCGGCGGCAAGTTCTGCACGGCCAAGCCCGACCAGATTACGGCGCCCACCGGCGGCGGAGATTAAATTCGGCATCAAATCGTCATGCATCAAATCGGCATATGGATCGGGACCAACCACGTCGCTATTCGCTTCTTTATCGCTTGACGCCACAGGCTTTGTCGATCAGCGCTAAGGTCTGAGCAAATCCTGACAGCGAATAGGTGTCGATGACGGGCGGACCCTTTTGCGGTACGGCTCTGAGGATCGCCTGCCGGCCTTTGGCCATCGCCGCGACGATCGTTCGGTCGAGATCTGAGGTGCGCGACCAGGCGGTGTCGCCCTTGGTGAACAGGTCGAAATGCGTGCCGTCGACCTCGAGCGACACGTCGCTTCCCTCCTTCAGCGGCGCGCCCTCGTTGAAACTGATAACATCGGCGACATTCTCCTGCGGCCGGTGCGTAACCATCGCTGACGGCGGTCGGCGCCTGAAATGAGCGGGCTCGGTTTTCTTGGGGCCGCCGGCGAGATAACACACCCGTCCGGATTTCTCTTTGTAAAGATAGGCGTTCCATGCTCCGACACCGCCCAGCCTCTGCACTGGCGGTGCGGCCGCGGCAGCTTTTGGCGGCGCGTGCCGGCTTTCCGTCTCAGCGGCCCGGGCGGTCAGCGCCAGCAAAATCGTTGTCAATACCAAAGTGCCAAACTGGATAATCCGGGATCTCGTCATGAACCTTTCCGCAAAATCGCAATAAAGAACAAGGTTCCTCAACCGTGGCCAGCTTCGGTTTCACGCAGAAAAGCGAGAAAATCGAGCGACGGCGGCGGCGCACCGGCCTGCGCCAACAAGGCGATCGCCTCGCCGCGGGACCGCGACTGAGCATCGAACAGATGCGCCAGCACATAGCGTAACAACGTTGCGAAACGCTCGCCGCGCCGATCCATGTAGTGAAGCGGCAAATCGAGTGCCGCGTCAGATAAACCGGCGACCAGCTGGCGCAGATGTTCGTCCTCGGCGACACGGGCGATTTTGAGGGCGACGAGATCTGCATAAAGGATCTGATGGTCGTCCAGAACGGGCATGATGCGCCCCTCGATCCGTCCTATCCAAACCCGATCGGTGACCAGAATGTGGTTCAGGGTTGCGTGCAGCGAGCCGAGGCGCGAACCCCGCTCGCGCAGATACTCGAGCGCGCTCAGCGTTTCGCAGGCGCTGTAGAGCCGCTGATTGGCCCAAGCGTTATGGTGAGCGAACACCGCGAAATAGTCGCGGGACATTTAGACGCTCCCGGCGCAATGACAACTTGGTAATGCTACCAGATCGCGGGCGCAGACGCATGACTCTCCCCATCCTCGGCAAAAACGCGCAGAATAGGGGCGATGGATGAGATCGCGATACGCCCGGCACGAGCGGCCGATGCGCGCGCCATCGCCCGGCTCGATGTCGAGACCTGGCGCACGACCTATGCCGGCGTGTTGTCGGCCGATTATCTCGTCGGGCTGTCGGCGAGGCGGCGCGAGTTCGGCTGGCGTATGGCGATCCTGCGCGAGCCCCGTGACGTGCGTGTGGCGGTCGATCTTGCGGGCGAGATCCAGGGTTTCGGCAGTTGCGGACCGTGCCGCAGCGAGCGGCGCTTTCCGGGTGAGGTGTTCACGCTCTATGTCGCTCCGGATTGGCAGAACGGCGGGATCGGCCGGCGGTTGCTGATCGCTTTGTTCCAACGCCTGGTCGCCTCGGGCCTCGACGCCGCGATTATCTGGGTCTTGCAAGACAATCCGGCCCGCTTTTTCTACGAGCGTCTCGGCGGCCGGATCATCAGCCACAAGCCGATACAGGTGGGCGGCGGCCGGGTGGCGGCGCTTGCTTACGGCTGGCCCGATTTGCCGGCTTATCTCGCTGCGGTGTCGAGCGGGGATCGCGGTCCCGAAAACTGAGAGGGCGAGGCGAACCGGCATCTGTTTCAAATCTGCCGCGGCGCGGGACAGAACCGGCAAACCGCGTGACTAAAGATCCGATCTGCGGGTACGTTTTTCTCGCTTGGGCGATGGGCGATGCGCGAACGAATAAGCTGAGCGTAGAGGTGGCTTAGCTGATATTCCAAGCCTTCCCATTCGCTCGGTGCGCGCCCCACCATTTTGTATGTGTCATCGTCGTATTCGTCGCCATGGGTAGGGAAGGCTGGAACGTCCCACGGACCAGACAGAGATGGTCGCGCATACCTGAGCGGCTTGGAATTTGGTTAAGCGCGGACGGCGTTCCGCCTTAGGCGGAACCGCGAGTTAGCGGATGGCTGTTTAATATCGCTGCCAATTCTACGCCGGCAATTTGCGATAGCCGTACGACCAGAGGACCAGTCGCTGTTTCGCATTCTACGCGGAGGATTGTGGGCTTTGTGGCGTCTTCCAGGGGAACCGCGACGATACCCAGGACCTTCCGGATGATGCGGGTCTCGCCCTTCGCCTCATCTATCATGATTTCGCTCCTAAGTGCTGGATGCCACCACGTAGGGTAGCGAGGTGCGGGGCCGGGTGCGAATCCGGCCCCGGGTGGGAATCCGGCCCCGCCATGCTAAGCTGACGCGATGAAAACCGAGCCTGCGTCGAAGTCTGACGATATCGAGTTTGCATCCCGGCGCTTGGAAGCGATTCGGGGAAGCGGTGACAAAAGGTGTCCCGCGTCGCCGCACTGTCCGTCGGATTGACGGTCACCGCGTGCGCCCAACAGCCGAACCCGGACACATCCGCAGTAACTGCGGCACCGGCGCCCGCACCCGCACCGACTGGCCCTCTCGTCAGCCAAGAGTGCATGAACAGCTACAAGCTCTCCAAATGCACGCTCCTGGAGCGGATGCGCCTCCATTACCTATTCGGAACGTCGGTTCAGGGGGAGTAAGGGACGGAAGGGTACCCGCCGCGACCCCTAAGGAGAGAGGTCCGCGGGCTGTCGCGGTTTTGCCAATATCCCCCGATCTGGCCAAGCCGGCCTTCTCCGTCGTGCATGGTCCCTCTCGCTGGTTTTCGAGGTACGCGGCAACTTGCTCCTCTGTATATTCGGATGCGGCCGCGACCGATACGGGTGTAGCCGAGCCGTCCGCGCTGTCGCTCGCGTTTGACGGTTTGCGTCGAGCAGCCCAGCGCCAGGGCGACTTCCCCTTCGGTCAGTCTTTCAGCGTTTGGTTGTCGATGCTTTCCCACGCCGCTCCGCTGCCATCGCGGCGAACCTCGCCAAAACCGGGGAAGCGAGGCTGGTCGTCCGCCGGAAGAAAGGGCTCCGGATACAGCGCGCCTACATATGCGGCCCCATATCGGGCGAAGCCCTCGACAAGGGTACGGAACGCCGAGGACAGGAGCCGCTCGGTCCAGGATCCGTGTCTGTGCGATTTGGGCGCGCGTCGATCGCGGGTAGGACGGATGGCGGCGCCGGCCCACTTGGTCTCGAAGCCCACTGGTTTCTCCTGTTGCTTCTGCCAGTGGGAAATTGGCCACCGCGTGTTGCTCCGTCGTTTCGCGTCGCGGGAAATGGGTTACGATTGAAATAGCGGGGTCAGAGCGCCTCGACCGCGATGGCAAACACATACCCCACCGCGCGCTCGGTCCTGATAATCAAGCGCGATCCGCTCGGA
>DASXMC010000168.1:0-4069 GCA_036495885.1 Allostellaceae bacterium
TTAGTGTTGATCTGCGATAATTCAGGCCGCTGGCATGCGGCAAAGCGCGCATAGTTTGTTGCCATCGGGATCACGAAGGTACGCGAGGTACATCTGGCCGGCGGCCCCTTGGCGCACGCCCGGCGGGTCTTCGATCGACGTACCGCCATTCGCGACACCCGCTTTGTGCCATGATTCGGCCTGTTTGGCATCGCTCATCGTAAAGCCGATCGTGCCGCCATTGGCATGACTGGCCGGCTTGCCGTCGATCGGTTTGGACACCATAAAGCGCCCGCCATTATGCGTGTAAGCCAGCCGGCCCCTGGCGTCCTCAACGCCGGGCTCGCCACCCATCGCGACGAACAGCGCATCGTAGAATTTCTTCGACCGGGCGATGTCGTTGCTCCCGATCATAATATGGCTGAACATTCCGTTGTCCTCCTCATCAGCATCACATGCGCCCGCCGCCTCCGCCCAAGAAGCAGAACGCGGTTTGCGGGCTGGGATCAGTATGACGGCGCGATGATCGGCAAAAGAGAAAAATCTCTCCCCTGCCCATCCGGTGCTCCAAGCCCGTATCGTCGCTGACGACGATACGCTAGAACTTCGTCGGCAGTTCGGTAAACTCGGCAATCAGCCAGACCCCCGGCTCGCGACCGTGCGGGATCGGGTCTGCACGACAGCGACGACGCTGGTGCTGGAGCCGATCTTCGAAGCCGATCTTCCGCCGGAAATCTACGCCTACCGCGCTGGGCGAAACGCCCGGCAAGCGGTCGTGGAGGTGGAGGAGCTGCTATTCCGTGGCCACCCGGACGTCGTCGACGCCGACCTCGCGGACTACTTCGGAAGCATACCGACCTCCTAAAGTCGGTGGCGCGCCGGATTGTTGATCGGCGCGTGCTGCATCTGATCAAGATGTGGCTGGAATGTCCCGTGGAAGAAACCGACCAACGAGGCCGGAGCCCCATAGGGCAAGACCGACGAGCGTTCCTCGTGCAGCCAGACGGTCATGCGACGCGGGTTTGAATCCTGCACTACACCCTTGAGCGCGAAGAAGCCGCCACCGCTCACAATCGCAGCCTCGATCTTTTCGTACCGATTCCAGCGATCCATGCCACCTTGTACGTCAAGTATCCTGGTGAGCAATTCGTTCATCCTGTGTCTCCATCGGAGGCGGGCTTCGTTTCGTTCACGCCGGCTGCTTCAACGCGTTCGTGTCCACTGGCAGCTTTCTCAAACGCTTTCCGGTCGCCGCGAAGGTTGCATTGGTCACGGCAGGCACAATGGCCGAGGTCCCGGCTTCGCCCATCCCGCCCGGCGGCGCCGAACTCTGGACGATGTGGACCTCGAAGACCGGTGCCTCGTTCATGCGCAGGATTTGGTAGGTGTCGAAATTGGTTTGCTCGACGCGGCCGTCCTTTAACGTGATCTCACCATAGAGGGCCGCCGTAATGCCGAAGATGATCGCGCCCTCGATTTGCGCGCGGACGGTATCGGGATTGACGACGGTGCCGCAATCGACCGCGCAGACGACCCGGCGAACGCGAACCAAGCCATCCTTCGACACTTTGACTTCAGCAACTTGCGCCATGTAGGTCGCGGAGGCGAACTGCAAAGAGACCCCACGGCCGACCCTCTCAGGCAAGGTCTGTCCCCAGCCTGCCTTTTGCGCGGCCAGCTCGAGTACAGCTTTGGCACGGGGCGACTTGTCGAGGAGGGCCAGCCGATAGGCGACCGGATCTTGCTTCGCTGCCGCGGCAAGCTCGTCGATGAAGCTTTCGGTCACAAAGACATTGTGCGACGGCCCGACGCTGCGCCAGAACGCAGTCGGAATGCCCGAAGGTTCGACCCGCAGATACTCGACGTGCATATTCGGGAGGGCATAGACCAGATTGATGGCGCCCTCCGTGGTGTCGGGATCGAGACCGTTCTTGAAGCCGGGAGGGGGCCCATCTCGCGATCACTGAGGAGCCCGCAAAGCGATGGTTCCAGGCAACCGGCATTCCGTCCCCAACGAGACCCGCAGACATCCGGTCGAACCAATAAGGCCGGTACATGTCGTGCTGGATGCCTTCCTCGCGCGTCCAAACGATCGCAGGAGGCTGCGCCGCGAGAGGCTCGGGCCGGCGGCGTGAGAGGCGAGATGATCGAGGATCACGGTCAGCCTTCCTTTCCAGTTGCCCGAGTAGCTTGCTTTATCGCCTCGCGTATGCGAGCATAAGTCCCGCAACGGCAAATGTTGCCGGACAGCGCATCATCGATGTCGGCGTCGCTTGGGTGTGAATTGCTCGCCAGCAATGCAGATGCGGACATGATCTGGCCGGATTGGCAACAGCCACGCTGAGCGACTTCGAGATCGAGCCAGGGCTTTTGGATCTTCTGACCCGCCGCAGTGTCACCAATGGCTTCGATCGTGGTGACCGCCGGGCGACCAACACTGTCAATGGTGGTGATGCAAGAGCGGGTTGGCGTCCCGTCTAGATGCACTGTGCATGCGCCGCAAAGCGCCATCCCGCCGCCGAACTTCGTGTCGGTCATGCCGAACACGTCGCGAAGCACCCACAGCAGCGGGGTGTCGCCGTCGACATCGGCGGTGCGGTCTACCCCATTGACTTTGATCGTAAAGGCCATGCCGGTCCTGTATGTCAATTCGCTGCAGCGATAACCGGCGGCGAGAGTGGATATCCCTACTGCACGATCTTTGCTGACCTTGGGATACCGGTTGCCGCTTCACCGGCCGGTGAAAATGGGCGCGCGCTTCTCGACAAAGGCCTTCGCCGCTTCCCGGTGGTCCTCGGTGCGGCCGGTCTGCACCTGGTGGGCGGCTTCCATATCCAGCAGCTCGGCCAAACCGCCGCTTTCGGCGCAGTTCAGGTTGCGCTTCATCAGCCCAAGCGCAATCGAGGGCCCACGCGCCAGGGACCGGGCGAGTTCCATCGTGACGGCGGCGAGATCTTCATCGGCAACGACGCGGTTGACGAGACCGAGCGACAACGCTTGGTCGGCGTCGACCGGGCGGCCGGTGAAATAAAGCTCGCGTGCCTTGGCCGTGCCGACGAGCTGCGTCAGAAAGTAGCTGCCGCCGAAATCGCCCGAGAAGCCGACCCTGACGAAGGCGGTCACCAGCCTTGCCGAAGTACCGGCGATCCTGAGGTCGCAAGCGAGGGCCAAGGCGAGCCCGGCTCCGGCTGCCGGACCGTTGATCATCGCGATCGTCGGCTTTGGCAGCTCGTGCAGAATGCGTGCGACCTCCATGCGTGACCGCAGGCGCGTCGTCGCCTCCGCAATGCTGCGCTCCTCGCCGCCTTCGGCCATGCTCTTGACATCGCCGCCGGCGCAGAAGGCGCGGCCGGCGCCGGTCAGAACGACCACCTTGACGGCCGGGTCTCCAGCAAGCCGCGGCAGCCCGTCGAGCAGGCCTTGCATGATCGGCGTCGACAGCGCGTTCATCCGTTCGGGCCGATTGAAGGTCAGTGTGGCGATACCGTCTTCAATGGTTTCGATCAGGTCCGGCATGATGCCTTTGCTCCAAAAGGTGTTTGTATTGGATCTATTCGTCGGGAGCGGAGGTCTAAACCATGCTCAAGACCATGCGGAAGCGTGCCTTGCCGCTCATCATCCGAGCGTAGGCCTCAGGTGCCTGCTCAAGCGGCACTACCTCGATGAGCGGTCGCACGTTCGACAATACGCTGAAATCCAAGGTGTCCTGCATCTCGATGGCGCTTCCCGTCAGGCTACCGAGCAGGCTTCGCGCCCCGAAAACTAAAGGCACTGTGCTGATGGGCATCGGGTCGGGAGCGACGCCAACCACGATCACCTTTCCTCGCACCTTGAGACCGGGCAGGAGCGATGCAATTGCTTCGCCGGAGGGAGCCGTAGCCAGGATGGCATCGGCGCCACCGAGCTTCTTCAAAGCTTCGGCCGCGTCCTCAGCCTTCGCGTCGATATAAACATGTGCTCCGAGCTTGTTTGCGAGATGCTGCTTGTCGGCGCTCGAGCCGATTGCGACCACTCGAAATCCCATCCGGTTGGCGAATTGCACCCCAAGATGCCCCAAGCCGCCGATACCTTGAATTGCGACCGTGTTCCC
>DASXMC010000169.1:0-2087 GCA_036495885.1 Allostellaceae bacterium
CGGCGCCAGGTGAAAATCAAAGCCGTTGACGATCATTGCCAGCCCGCCGAGCTTGACATAGACGTTCAGGCAGGCGGAGAGCGCCTTGATGTCGGCCCGCCAGCGGGGGAAGACCTCGTCGCGCTTGTAGGGTCCGACCCCGAGCGGACCCCCGAAATGGTTGAGCACGATCTTCACCTCGGGGCATTCGCGCGCCACTTCGGTCAAGGTCCTGATCTGCGGGTGATAGATCCACGCCTCGAAGGTCAAATCGTGAGCCGGCAGCCGCTTCAGGCCGCGGCGGAAATTCGGGTCATCCATCAGCCCCGGCGGCGGCACGTAGGACGAGGCGCCGACGATCGCCGGATCGTGCGCGGCGATCTGACGGATGCCGCGAAACCGCCCACCGGCCGCGGCGATCTGGCCATCAAGCACCGCATCGACATTAGGCAGCCGCAGATCGGCAAAGCTGACAATGCCGACGCAAACCTTGGTCTTGCTGCCGCGCCGATCGCTCTCCTCGGCGATCGCTCGCACAAACTCGCTCTCGCCGATCGGGCGCATTTCCTCGGGGCCGCTGGTGCGATAGCCCGACCCGCACTGGATGAATACGGTTGCGACGATGTTTTGCCCCGAGGTGACGTCGGCCAACAACTCATCGAGCAGATAGCGGCTGCCCTGGTGATCCCAGAGATGATGGTGCGGGTCGACGATCGGTAAATCGGGCTCGAGGATCTCCTCCTTCAATTTGCCGAGCCATTCGGGATTGGGCAGCGGACGAGGATAAGAGCGGGCTTCGCCGCTAGGGTTGGGGGGCATGGCATTCTCCCGAATAGCAGGCTTACAAAAAGATCTGAGCGCCGGTTTGGCACGACCGCCCGCGTTGTTTAGATTTCGCCCTCCTGCTTCAGCATATGCACGGCTGTGCGCAGGGCTGCGATCGTGTCTTCGAGTTCGGGCTCGCCATGGGTGGCGGAGACGAGCCCGCCCGGGCTGCTGTTGAAATCGACCCCGCCCACTATCATCGCCAGCCGCAATTTGTGGACGATGTCGGCCTGGCGATTACCGGTCAGGCTGGGGGTCGGCTGCTGGTGCGGATCAAACCGCGTCGGCGTGATCGCGACCCGGTCGGGGTTCGTGAAGATGTGCAGCATCGAAAAGGTACCGTAGGCCGCCCACGGCACCCGCTCTTCCTCGAACACTTCGTTGATGGCGCGACGCAAGCTCTCGCCATAGCGGTTGGCGCGGGCGCACGCGTCGGTCGTAGCGACGATCTCGAGTGCTGCGGTACCAGCCGCGGCCGACAGCGGGTTGGCGTTGAAAGTGCCGGGATGCGCGATCTTTTCGCGATCCGCCCTTTTCGTGACCTGAAAATCGAGGAGGTCGAGAATGTCCCTGCGCCCGGCGACCGCACCCCCGGGCAGTCCACCCGACAGGATTTTGGCAAGCGTGGTCAGATCGGGCGTGATCCCGTATTCGGCCTGCGCCCCGCCCGGCGCCACGCGAAATCCGGTCACGACCTCGTCAAAAATCAAGAGCACGCCATACTGCCGGGTCATCTCGCGCAACGCCTGCAGAAATTGCGGATCGATCGGCAGACGCGCGCCGTGCGCCCCGGTCGGCTCGAGGATTGCAGCGGCGATGTCGTCGTGCCGCTCCAACAGCCGGGCGAGGCCCTCGGTATCGTTCTGCTCGGCCAAAACCACGCTGTCGGCGACACCGGGCAATACCCCGGCGGTCGGGCTGCCGTCGAAATGATTGGCAAAGCCCGACGTCATGTGGTCGTGCCACCCGTGGAAATGATGCTTGAAGCGGATGATCTTCGATTTTCCGGTAAAGGCGCGCGCGAGCCGCACCGCCATCAAGGTCGCCTCGGTGCCCGACGAGGTGAACCGCACCCGTTCAGCCGACGGCACCAGCTTCAGCACCCACTCGGCCCAAGCAATCTCGGTCTCGTGGCTGGCGCCATAGTGGGTCCCGCGCTCGATCTGCTCGTGCACCGCGGCGACAATCGTGGGGTGGGAATGGCCGAGCAACAGCGCCCCGTGGCCGCCGAAATAATCGACATATTCGTGGCCGTCGACATCCCATTTGCGCGGCCCCTTGGC
>DASXMC010000170.1:0-7020 GCA_036495885.1 Allostellaceae bacterium
TGATATCGGCGCGGCGGCGGCGCGCTGGCCGAGGCGGTCGGCCTCGGCTTCGAGGGCGTGGTCTTGGACGACGGCGAGCCCGGTGCCCAATGGGTTGCGCACGCGGGCGAGCCTCCAGAACGACCGAGCGTGCTCCCGGGAAATCGCGATGTCGATGTGAACGGGCTGGTGTCGATGTACCGGAAGCAAGCGTAGGATGGGCTGAGCGCGGTGAAACCCATCAACTTCCGTAAAGGCGCACGCCTGCCTGCCAAACGAAGTGCCAAGGGCTCCGGTGGCGCCGCGCGCCCGAGTTTCCAGCGGCTGAAGCACATATCTCAACGTCTGGGAAACACCCGTTGATGCGATGGGTTTCGCTGCGCCCTGGCGTCATAGCGCCAATCCCGCACTTTCTTGCCCAGCCTCGGATGCCGCTCCACCTGCTTGGCGGCTACTGCCATGATGTGAACATAAGGTGAATCCATAATCGAGGCTTCCCGTCCGCCTCGGAACCTCGATGATCCCAAAAACCATGGCCGATCCCTCTACCGCGTGCTGTTTTCCGCTGTTCTCACAGCCCGGAACCGAGGAACCTCAATCACTTAGTCCTGATCCCTCGTCGCCTCGCGCGCGCGACGCGCGCTGGGATTTCGCCACCAGAAGCTTCGGCAACCCGCGCGGCCGACCGCGCGGCATTCCCAATCCCAAACGGCGCGTGACCCGATCTTGCGGTCCGGCCGCCGAGCGCACGGGCGCTGTCGGATCTGCTCGACCGTAAGCCTCACCTGTTACGGCCCCTCGTCGCGCAATTAATGCGTGGCCGCTCCCCGCCGACGATCCGGCTGAGCGCTTTGGGATCGACCTGGCATCGTCGTGCACCGCCGAGAATTGCCGGCAGGTGCTAACTACCGCTCTGGCGGCGATCGCACGCGGCGAAATGGCACCCGCCGAGGGCGCGCGCCTCGCGCGGCAGGTGCGCGTCCGGCTGCTTGCGATCCGGCGCCGCCGTGCGCCACTCGTTGTACTTGGAAGAGGCGGGCTGCCGGTCACCAGCCTGGCGTTAGGCTGCCGCCAACAGGCGGCGATGAGGCGATCTGCGCTCGATCGAGCAAGGGTCTCGGGAGAAGCATATCCCCCTGGCGCTACTTTGACGATAAATTGAGGCGCTGCTGCTAGTCTGCGATGCTGCGGTCGCGCGGCGGCCGGTCCGGTGGGTATAGCGATCGCGAGCACGCAGATGACGACAAGAGTGATCCAGGGGTTGTTTTTAGCCGGCCAGCCGAAATTGCGGCCGGCGGTCGCAACAAAGATGGTGATGCGACCGGCGGTCCAGACGAAGACGGAGCCACGTCGGTCCGGCCCCCGGGCCCCCGCGTTCGCGGCGACACCGCCCGGGCCGCCGGCGCCGGCTTGTGCCGCGCGGCCGGGCATGGTGCAGCGGCACGGCGCCGGCGGCGCGGTTGGGGTCGAGGCCGGGCCGCTCGGGCTCGCGTCGGGAGGCGGCCGGCCGTTGCCGGAGGCGGTGTGCGGCAAGATGGAGGCCGCCCTCGGCGCGAATTTTTCCGATGTGCGAGTATATGTCGGGCCGCAGGCTGAGCGCATCGGCGCTATCGCGTTTACGATCGGCTCCGACATTTATTTTGCGCCGGGCCGCTACCAGCCCGATACGCCGCACGGCCAACAATTGCTCGGCCACGAGCTGGCGCATGTCGTACAGCAGCGCGCCGGCCGCGTGCGCAACCCGCACGGATCAGGGCTCGCCGTCGTCCAGGACCACGCGCTCGAGGCCGAGGCTGACCGCCTCGGCCAGCGCGCCGCCACCTACCGGGTCGAAGTCCAGGCGAAGCTGATGCCGGGTGCGGGGCAGGTGCGGATCTCGACGGCGATCAGCGCCGAGCCCGGCAGCTACCGCCTCGCCGCCGGCGCCCGCGGCCGTCAGTTCGGCTCGGTCATGGTGCATGCGCGCGACAGGGCATCCACCCAGGCCAAGATGGCGCCTCCCCATACTACGTCGCCATCGGGTCCCGCCCGCGTCATGGCTACGCGAGCACTTGGGCCGGTAATCCAGCGCAAAGGATGGACCTGGAACGGACATACTTGGGTCCCCGATTTTGGGGCCAACATGCCCCAGCCCGGATTTGCGGGTGGCGCCGTGGGAGCCCGGCTGGTCACCTTCGACCCACCAACGGTAGACGACGTCGTCGCCGACTGCAGCGACAATCCGCTCAGCATCGCGGATTACAATCGCGGACGCGATTACGCCTCGGCTACCTTTGGTTTCGCCGGACACCGGGCTCACAGCAGCAACAGGGTGCATCTCCACCCGAGATCCCGATTGCGGGAGATGGCAGACGCGGGAGCGACCGTCGCACAATTGCAAGAGGTCGTGAGGCTTTGGGGCATTTAGGTTTAGGGCTCGGCGTAGGCCGGGGGCGGGCGGGCGGTCGTTTATGCCGGAACCGCTGGGCGCGGGTGGGACGAGATGGTATCTCAGAGCAACTTTACCGGCACCTGCCAACCGATCGCCATGTGCATGCGGGGCTGCATTCCGCCGCTATGATTACGCCGGAAACCGCTTACGGGAACAAAATTCCCGGACGGAGACGAGACGGGTAAGCGAGCCCTGGCGATTGTCAAATAGCGCGGGCCGCGGCCGATCCGCGCTCAGCGCTGCGCGAGGAGCTGGCGCAAAGCGGCCGGCTTGGCGAAAGGCGAGGACGGGCAGCGGCCGGCCGCCCTCTTCCACGGCGCCGCGGCTGGTGGCGGTGGGGCGCCGGGCAGCGCGGTCTCGGGCACGGTGGAACAGTCGGCGAGGGCGCCGATCACCCGCTCGATCCATGCTGGAGGCGCAGCCGGGGCGGTTCGCTCGGGCAGCGGTGGCCTGCCGTCGACCGCCGACCAGCGATCCCGGTCGCGCAAGCCGGCGCCGGTCCAATTAGCCGGGTTAAATCTCGGGAGATGCGAATCGGCGGGCGGCGGCGCGGCGGAGCCGGGCGGGGTCCAGACGGCGAGGACCTTGCCCTGATAAATGGCGCCGACGTCATGCGTCTGCGAATGATAGGCGGCGATTGCGGCCGGCCAGTCTCCGGTCTGGCTGAACAGCAGTCGCAAAAAACGCGCGGCGTAGAGTGCATTGGCGAGCGGATCGAACGCCTCCTCCAGGGTCGCGAAGGCGGTGGGATGGTAGGCCAGATTGACCTGCATGCAGCCGACATCGACCGAGGCGATGCCCTGCGCCTGTAACTCGTGCGTCGCCGTGATTGCTTCGGCCTTGGTCGCAAAAAAACGGCCATCGCCGCCGGCGTCGATCGTCCAAGGCCAGGGCTGTACCGCCCCGCCTAAGGGATCCGGTCGGCCGCTTTCGACGTGGCCGATTGCCGCCAAGAGGCCGGCCGGGATGTCGCCGGAGCGTTCGGCGGTCGCGATCGCCGCGGTGCAGTCGGTGTTTTGTCCCGTCTCGGGCGGCGCTGCGGCAGCGGCCGAAGACCAGGCGAGCAGAAGCGCAACGGCGATTTCCCGCATATCTTCCCCCCAACATCGTCATTGTGCATTAACCTTAGCACTCATTGCCAGAGCTGCATCACCCGGCGCGCTTTATGACGCGCCTGTCGCGGGCTCGCGGGGCGCTACGATCTTCGTGTTGCTGCGGGAACCTACATAATGCCGATCCAGGTCACCACAGGTGCGATGTTGCAGTGCAGCTTTGGCGCGAGCCCAAGCACCTTGTCCGTGCTTCCGGTCAGCCGGGTGATGGCCGGCAGCGTCCCGACGGCGACGATCATGGATCACATCCCGATCGCCAACATTGCGCCGTTTGGCATGTGCGCCAGCATCGCCAACCCAACCGTCGCTGCCGCCACCGCGGCAGCCTTGGGGGTACTGACCCCGATGCCGTGCGTGCCGGCGACGCCGGCGCCTTGGCTGCCCGGCGCGCCGACAGTGCTGATCGGCGGGATGCCGGCCCTCGACAACACCTGCAAGCTGATGTGCCTGTGGGCCGGGGTGATCCAGATCGTCAACCCGGGTCAGACGACCGTACTTATTCCATAAAGACTTGACGATGTTTCGACAAAGATTTGACGATCTTTTCGTAAATACTCGACAATTTTAACCAAATCGGACTTGAAGTTTCGCCGGCTTTTGGTTTAGCGTAGAAGTTAACCAAGCGTAGAGCACTATCTGGTCGCAAGCAGTCGCAGCAGAGCGGAAGCGGGAATGCCAAGCTGGGGGCGGGTCGACTGGTATCTGCTGACGTTGAGCGTCGGCATCGCGTTGGCGGCGTTTGTCCTCGGCTCTGCGACCACGATCTGGCTCGGTATGCCTACGCCGAGCGCGGCTCTAGTGCAGGGCGCAGCGAGTTTGTTTCACCGCAGAGAGATTAGCGGACCGGCAGGCCCGTCCCCCACAAGCACCGCGCAAGCGTTAGCGGCGCAAACACCCGCGCCCGCCAAGACCACCGCGGCTGCAGTTGGCTCCGCCGCCAAGCCGACCGCTTCACCAGCGCCTAGCCAGCGGGGGGTGTCCGACGCCGCTAGCTCGGAGGCGTCTGCCGCCGGCCCGACAAGCCCACCCGCGCCGCAGGTAGGCGATTTTAGCCTTCAGTTCGGTGCATTTCTCGATGCCGCTAATGCGAAATCACAGATGAGCCAGCTTGCCGCGCGAGGCTATTCGCCGGCCTCCATCGAAGTCGCGGACGGATATGGCCAGCTTTGGCACTACGTCCGGCTCGGTGCCTTTCCGGACGAGCATGCGGCCGCCCTTGCTGCGTCCGATCTGCTCGAGACAACGGGCATTGGTGCGGCTATTATTCGCGTCCCGACCACGAATGCGCGACGCTAAGCATGTCTGCCGTCTTGCAACGTTGGTCGCGTGGCTCGCTGCCGTCAGCCAACTAACGGCATGCGCGACACCGTCTTGGCTCTGTTGGTTTCCAAGCGGGGTCAAGAAGGTGACCCTCGTAACCGGGCCGGATACGAACCGGGATCGCGCGATCGCCGTCGATCTGGTGTTCGTCACACAGGATCTGCCGGCGCAAGAAATCGGCAAGCTCAGCGCACGCGACTACTTTTCCCGCCAGGCGCAGCTCCTCCGCGACTTTCCGCAGACTGTGCAAGTGCGGTCGTGGGAGCTAGCGCCGGGACAACTTGTCAGGGATGTAAACGCCAACCCGCCGTGCAATTTGGCGCAGACCTATATCTTCGCCGACTTCGCCAGCCAGGGCGACCACCGCGCCACGCTGACCGACGGAGGAGCGGTGCAAGTCACGCTCGGCGCCGACGATCTGATGGTGATGCAGTGAGATCGAGGGCCGGGTCCCGTCGATGCTGACTGATGCGCGCGTGATCCCCGAGGCAGTGCAGTGGCATGAGGGGATGCTCCTGTCGCCGCAGCACTTCCAGCTCGCGGCGCGCCGGACCGAGGCGCTTGCCGCCTACCTGTCCGAGGCGGCGGCACCGTTTTGCTGGGGCGTGCAGCGGCTGCAAATCGATGCGAGCCTCCTGCTGGAAGCGGTCTTCCGCGTTGTCGAGCTCGAAGCTGTGCTGCCGGACGGGCTCCTCGTCATTTATCCGGCGAGCGATGACGAGCCGCGGCTCGAGCTCGATCTCAAATCGGCGGAAATCGATGCGCAGAAAGCTCCGGTCACGGTGCATGTCGCGGTCGCCGCTCGAACCGAGCACGCGAGTTCCGGCGGGCTCCTGCGGTATCGCTCGGTCGAAGGCAGCCCGGTGATCGACGACAACACCGGCGACAATGAGATCAGAGTACCGCGGCTTCGTCCGGCGCTGAGCCTGCACCTGACGCCGAGCCCACTGCACCCCCCGTCCAGCAAATACGTTAGTCTGCCGCTCGCACGGATAGCTCTCCGCGAAGAGACGTTCGTGCCGGAGAGCTACGAACCCCCGCGGATTATGCTAGCGCGCGACAGCCTGCTGCATCGCTGCGCCCGCGGCGTCGCCGTGCAGCTGCGGGAAAAGGCACTGACCCTTGGGGAACACCTACAATCGGCACGTCTGCAGGGGGGCGAGTCGCATGAACAGGAAACTGCACGTCACCTGAGTGCTATCGTCCGCACTCTGCCGCGGCTGGAGGCCCTGCTGCAGAGCGGTGTGGCGCACCCCTTCCCGATCTACCTCACGCTGTGTGATGTCGTCGGTGACATCGCTGTAATCGGCGGCCAACTTAATCTGCCTCAGCTCAGTGGCTATGAGCATCGCGATGCGCTTCCCCCGTTTACGGAAATTGCGACCTATGTCGAGCGGATGCTCGCGATGCTGCGCGAAGCCTCCCGTTCAATCCGGTTCGCGCGACACGAAGGCGGCCGCTTCAGCATTCTGATGCGGCCCGGATGGGTCGCAGAGACGCTGATTGTCGGCGCCCGGATTGGCCCAGGTCAGCCATCGGACGCCGTGCGGGACTGGATGGACAGCGCGCTGATCGCGTCGTCCTCACGGATGCGCAATACGCGCGAGAATCGGGTTCGAGGCGCGGTCCGCGAGATCGTGGTGGAGGTGCCGGAACTCGATTTAGTCGCACCGCCGAACGTACTGCTTTATCGCGTCATCGCAGAGACCGTTGCCATCGTGCCTGAGGACACGCTCGAGATCGGCGGATTCCCCGAAGACCCAGGGCACGGGCAACCCGTGGAGCTCCTACTCTACCTTCCGGCGCGGCTTCTCGGCGCAGAGCCATCGGCTGACAGCCGATGAACGGGCTGACCCTCTCGCCCGAAGCGCTCGGAGCGGTGCAGCAATTCCGAACCTTCTATCGCGACCTATTCGACATCAAACAATGTATCGAGGAGCAACGGTGGGGCGACATCTCCGCGTCGCCGTCGCCGGATAGCGTCTCTGTGCCCGCCGAAGCGAGGGGGCGGGCAATCTTCGCTCGGATGTACCGGGCGATCGCGGGCCAAGGCTTTGGCTTGCGCGGCCGGGACCGGGGTAACGGCGCTCCGGTCGATGTCGGCTATGTGATGGCGGCCGTAGCCGATGAGGTCCTGCTGCATGGTCCCACGTGGCCGGGCCAGGAGGCGTGGTCGGC
>DASXMC010000171.1:0-1917 GCA_036495885.1 Allostellaceae bacterium
CGGCACGAGGATGTGCGGATGTTCAAGCAGCACATCGACGTCTACCGCAAAGCCTGGACCGACGCCGGACATCCCGGGGAGGCGCCCGTCTATCTCCGTTGCCCCGGTTTCGTCGCCAAAACCGATGCGGCGGCCCAGGAAGCCTACGGGCCGACGCTGATGCGGCATTTCCAGAACCAAAGCCGCCTGCTCGCCGACTCCTCTCGTCGGCAAAACAGCCCGCCGGACCATCCGCGCTGGAAAACCTCGCAGCGCCTCACTGAAATCACGCTCGAGGAAACATTGCGCGGTTCGGTGTTCATTGGCTCACCCGATACGGTGGTGGGCAAGTTGAAAGACCTACAACGCGACATCGGGCTGTCGGGCGTGCAGTTGGAAACGAATTGCGCGGGCCTGGCCGATCACGCGGCAGAGCGAGAGGCGATCCGGCTACTGTCGCGGGAGGTTAAGGCGGCGTTCCGTTGAACGCCGCTTCGAGCCTCCGCGGCGACGATCGTGAATGGCCGGAGTGGGGCACTTTGACCCGTTCCCGCCGCCTTGGCTGAACGTCCGGTGTCCGTTCAGTCAGCCGACTTCCGCCGGAGCGAGCGGGAACCGGAAGGATGCGCCGATTCCGGACTTTCGCTGGACGGCGCGAACGCGGGAGGCGGGTGCTAATTCCGAGGGTTCCCAGGCCACCATCAAAGCCGTGGATCGACCCTGCCCCCTTGAGCGTGATTATTGCTGTTCTTGCTGTGGGGCGCGACCTGATCTGCTGTCCGCTGCACTTCTCAACTACGAGGTGCAGCAGGAAACGATCATACTGGGTTCTCCCCGTTGGTGTGCCATAGGAGGCCGGAGATGAAGAAACTCATCAACGATCCGCGCGTTGTCGTACGCGAAATGCTCGAAGGGTTGGTGGACCTAGCGCCGGGCCAAGCGCTCCTGGAAGGCGAGAATGTCGTAGTTCGAGCCGGCTTACCGCTCTTCGGTGCACGCCGTGAGGTCGCAGTCATTTCCGGCGGCGGCAGCGGGCATGAGCCGGCGCATGCTGGTTATGTCGGCGCGGGAATGCTGCACGCCGCGGTCGCGGGTGATGTCTTTACCTCGCCAAGTGTGGACGCCGTGTTGGCAGCGATCCGAACCGTAGCGGGGCCTGGCGGCGTGCTGATGATCGTCAAGAATTATACTGGCGACAGGCTCAATTTCGGTTTGGCAGCCGAACTCGCGCGAGCTGAAGGTATTACGGTAGAGATCGTTGTGGTAGCGGACGACGTTGCGCTGCGCGGTACGGTTGAGCCCGCGCGGCGGCGCGGCATTGCCGGCACGGTGTTGGTGCACAAAGTGGCTGGCGCGGCAGCGGCGGCGGGTCTGCCGCTCGAGGAGGTGGCGCAGGAGGCGCGCGCAGCGGCATCGTCAATGGGCACCATGGGAGTGGCGCTCGGACCGTGTACAGTACCTGCGGCCGGGCATCCCGGCTTCGCTCTCGGTGACGATGAGGTCGAGCTGGGTCTTGGCATCCACGGCGAGCGCGGGGTAGAACGCACGCCACTCCGCCGGGCCGATGACCTTGTCGACACGATCCTGAGAACTATTCTGGCTGACCGCGAGATGGAGAGTGGTGACCATGTGGCTCTCCTGGTCAACGGCTTGGGCGGTACGCCACCAATGGAATTGGCGATCGTCGCCCGCCGGGCGATTGCCATATTGCGGGAGCGTGGCCTGATCGTCGATCGGGCTTGGTCGGGAAACCTGCTAACGGCGCTCGAAATGCCGGGGATGTCGCTGACGGTTTTACGGGTAGATGAAGATCGGCTCTGCCGGCTGGACGTGGCGACAACGGCGCCGGCGTGGCCCGGCGATGGGCGAGTTGGGCTGGCACGAGAGATGGTCCGCGGTTCCTTAGCAGCACCGGAGTCGATCCCTGTCCGCTATACG
>DASXMC010000172.1:0-2060 GCA_036495885.1 Allostellaceae bacterium
CGAATGCGCAGAGATGGCCTGGAAATTCGGTCTACAACTCGATCAAACAACCCCGGCCGGCTCGCCCTCTGGGCTCCAGCTTCTTGCGCGGCTGACCGCGATGACGGCAATGATCGCGCTATTTTGGTCCAGCGCGACGAGATGAGCCTTGCTCGCCCGGACGACCTTTGGCGTCGCCGAGCACAGCCAGCATATCACGGGCCGTGCCCTCGACATTCGCCATCTCGGAGGCTTTGCCCATCCAGCGGGACTAACGGTTCGAATCCGGCTCCCTCCAGCGGCGAGTCTCGTGCGAACCACGATCTTTCCGCCGATGGCGACAGTGGCGACGTCCGCGCACGTCCTCGGCAATTCTCAAGAGCACACCCGACGGATCGATCACGCTCGCGAGGGTGCTGCGACGTTTCCGCTGGCGGCCTTAAACGCTCGATCTGAATTCGTCACCAGCGTCTTGGCGAGCGCAACCGCCCGCGCCTCGAACTTCGCCTCGTCCGCCCATTCGTCGCTCGCCCCGTAGTTCCGGCTGTCCGGCGTGCGCGAAGGTCGGGTTTCCACCTTCTGAGCCGTTTGGCCCCCGGCCTTGGGGCGGCAGCTTCGGGGCATCTTGAGCCGGCCTGGCTGGATGCCCGAACGCCCGCTATATGATCAGTATGCCGACCTTGGCCGGGCGGTGCGGCAACGCGAAAGACGCGCCGTCCCGTAATTCTGAGGCGAATAACCGCTCGCGCAAGCGTGAGATGAACCGGCGGCAACAGCGCCTTACCTTTTTGCGAGCGGCAACCCGTGCCGTGAAGGCAGGGAGATATTGATGAGGCCGAACCCGGTGCGACCGCTCCATCTGACAATCGTCGCGGCGCTGTTCGTGGTCGCGGCGGCTGGCGTATATTGGAATGCCGGCGCCGCGGCGGAGAACCCCCATACCATTCCGGCTCCGGCCGTCGACGAGCCTTCTTCGTCGGCGACTTCCGAAGTTGCCGTCATGGCCGGCGGATGTTTCTGGGGCGTCCAGGGTGTCTTTCAGCATGTCAACGGCGTGACGAGCGCGGTTTCGGGTTATGCCGGTGGCAGCAAGAACACGGCCGAGTACGAGACCGTCAGCACCGGTTCGACCGGCCATGCGGAATCGGTACAGATCACTTTCGATCCGCACCGCATCAGCTATGGCCGCGTCCTGCAGATCTTCTTCTCGGTCGTCCACGATCCGACGCAGCTCAACCGCCAAGGGCCAGATACTGGGACGCAGTACCGCTCGGCCATCTTCCCGACGAGCCCCGAGCAGGCGCGTATCGCCGAGGCCTACATAGCGCAGCTCGACAAGGCCCGCGCCTTCGCCGCGCCGATCATCACCAAGATCGAGCCGGGCCGCACATTCTACCCGGCAGAAGCGTATCACCAGAATTACCTGACGTTGCACCCCTCGCAGCTCTACATCGCGATCAACGATCTGCCGAAGATCGCGGCATTGCAGCAGCTCTTCCCCAGCCTCTATCGCGACACACCACGGCTTGTCGCTACTGCGAAATAACCGCCGGTGCGTCTTGCTCAGAGATAGCGAAACTGAACAAGACGAGCAAAACCGCAGTCATCGTGCCCAGTCGGGAGGCCGCCGAGACCGATGGTATCGCCAGCATCAGCCGATCAGGAGAGGCAGTTGTCGAGTTTGGCGGACCGGCGTGCCAAAAATCGCGGCGTCAGCTAGGGGGCAACTATCGACGAACGCGAGGGAGGCTGGTAGCGGCAGCTCGGCGCCGAAACCTGCCGTTTGCTTGACGAAATGAACCCGACTGGGCCGTCAGAAGGCGGGCATTCGCCGGCGCCACGGAGATCGTCCCCGATCGACAACCTGTGGTGGCCGTGTTGATCACGGTATGATCCACCTGGAACGTCGGTCCCGACGAGGTCGCACATGAGCGCCACACCCGACAGCACGTTCACCAATCCCGAGCAGCTGCTCATAGCCGATTTGCAACGTCAGCTTGCCGAGCGTGAGGCTGAACTTGCCGAGTGCAAAGCCGAGCGTGATGAGGCGCTCGCGCAGCAGACGGCGACCGCCGAGGTCT
>DASXMC010000173.1:0-3838 GCA_036495885.1 Allostellaceae bacterium
CCGCGAAATATCGGCGCCGGCCGGCCGGACACCACGGCGAGCGCCGCGATCTCGCCGCGGCGCAACTTGTCGAGCGCCACTCCCGGATCGTCGTTGGTCATGATGATCGGAATGTTGAGCAGGCCGAAGAGACGCGTCGTCGTGATCTCGGTTCCGCTGCCGCGCAGATCGACATTCACCTTTTGGTTGGCCAGATCCGCAACGGTTTTGATGTCGGCGCGTGCTAAAAGGTGAAACTCCTCATTGTAGAGCTTGGCGATATAGGCCATCCGCGATTCGATGCCAGGAAACAGGTTCTGCTGACGAGCGTAATTCATCACGTCGTCCTGCAGGATCGCTAGATCGATTCCGTGCAGGAGATCGAGGTCGGTAATGTTGGCGAGCCCGCCTTTGCCGACCACCGGCAACACCCGGCGCGTGGCGCCGTCATCGACGACATTGGCGAGATCCTCGGCGACCGCGACCGAGATGCCGCTGCCGCGTCCGGTTTCGAGCTCGACTACCCCGCGGTTGACCGCCGCCTGGGACGCTGGCGCGCCGGCAAAGCGCGCGGCATCGGCGGTGAGTGTAACTCCGCTAAACATGGCGAGGATGGCCAGCGCGGCAATGGCCCGCACGATTCTTTCGCTCAGGCGACTGTTGAGCGGCTGCAATGGGAAGCGCCCGGTTCGCCGCCAAAGATCGTGGAAAGACCTCCCTGCCATGACATATTTTGTCGAAGGCTTGCCTTGGTCTTGCTGATCAAACTGCAATTCGCGTCTCCACCCGGACACAAAGTTCCACCAGCTGATCTTGTGCAGCGATGCAGATGCAGAAGCCTCGCAGAGAGGGATATCGAGGCCTTGCCTTTTTTCCGCCATTAATGCCTGCCGGTCAAGCATGAGAGCCCGACGACTTTGCTCGCCTTCTGCGACTGATAAGCGCATCAATCGGAATCTCTTGGTTAATACATCAGGACCCGCCTCTGCTTAGGGAAAATCTCGCGTCGCCAATCCTCTAATAGACCTTCGGCCCGATACATCCGATGCCGTCAAGGAACCGTCCATCCTGCATTGCGAGGCGCAGATTGACGAAGTAATCTTGGCGCGACGCCTGCGGCGCGAGCCCTTTTTCTGAGTCGCACCGCGAATTGGTCCTCGGCCAATCGGTTTCGGCTCCGATGGTCCATCCAAGGGGCATGAACCCAGGAGCAAAGATAATGATCAAAATGACCGGGGGTGCCGCACTGGTCGAGATGCTGCGCCGCAACGGCGTGGAGGTGATCTTCGCGCTGCCGGGAGTGCAGAACGACGCATTGTTCGTCGCTTTTTACGATGCGGGCGAGGAGCTGCGCATAATCCACACCCGCCACGAGCAGGGTGCGGCCTATATGGCGTTGGGCTATGCGCGGGCGACCGGCCGGGTGGGCACCTATGCCGTTGTTCCGGGGCCGGGCCTTCTGAACACGACTGCCGCACTCGCCACCGCCTACGCCACCAATGCGCCGGTTTTGTGCATCTCCGGTCAGGTGCAGTCGGATATGATCGGGCGCGCCTATGGCTTGTTGCACGAGATCCCCGACCAGCTCGCCATCCTGTCGAACCTGACCAAATGGGCCGCGCGCATCGACCACCCGACGGAGGTCGGCAAGCGCATGAACGAGGCGTTTCGTCAACTGCGCGACGGCCGCCCACGCCCGGTCGGGCTCGAAATCCCGCCCGACGTGCTGGCGCTCGCGACCGCGGTCGAGCTGCCCCCGCCGGAAGCGTTACCGCCTGCGAGCGAGCCCGATCCCGACCAGATCAGCGAGGCCGCGCAACTCCTCGCCGCAGCCAAAAAGCCGCTGATCTTTGTCGGCGGCGGTGCGGTCGATGCCGCGGCGGAGGTGATCGCGATCGCCGAACTGCTGCAGGCCCCGGTCGTCAGCGCCACCGGCGGCAAAGGCATCGTCAGCGACCGGCACTATCTGGCGCAATCGGCCCTCGCCGGCCATCAGCTGTGGCGCGACGCTGATGTCGTGCTCGCAGTCGGGACCCGCCTGCATCAGCCGCAATTGCGATGGGGGGTCGACCGTGACCTCAAATTGATCCGGATCGATATCGACCCGACCGAGATCACCCGTTTTTTCAAGCCGGCGCTCGGCGTCGTCGCCGACGCCAAAGCAGGCCTTGCTGCTCTCCATCGCGCGCTCGACCGGCATGCCCCAAAACGCGATCCGCGCCGCGACGAACTCGAAGCCTTGAAGGCCAGGACCCTGGCGCGGCTCGACCAACAGCTCGGCCCGCAATGCGAATATCTGCGGGCGATCCGCGCCGAATTGCCCGATGACGGCATCTATGTCGAGGATCTGACCCAGGTGGGCTATGTCGGCCGCATGGCGTTTCCGGTCTACGAGCCGCGCACCTACATCCACAGCGGCTATCAGGGGACCTTGGGGTTCGGGTTTGCGACCGCTTTGGGCGCCAAGGTCGGCCGCCCCGACCGAGCGGTGGTTTCGGTCTCCGGCGATGGCGGGTTCATGTACAATGTCCAGGAATTGTCCACCGCGGCTCGCCACGGGATCGACATCGTCGCGATCGTGTTTGCCGACGGCGCCTATGGCAATGTCCGCCGAATGCAAAAGGAGGATTACGGCAATCGGCTGATCGGGGTGGATCTGTTAAATCCGCAATTCCCGAAGATGGCCGAAAGCTTTGGGCTCGCCGGGGTCAAGACGACGAGCCCCGAAGGACTGCGCCGCGAACTCGCTGCGGCGCTGAAGCGGAGGGGCACCACATTGATCGAGGTTGCGGTCGGCGAAATGCCCGATCCGTGGAAGGTGCTGGTGCCGCCGCGCGTGCGCGGCGTTCGCTGACGTCGCGCCTGCCGCGGGTCGACGCGTTCTACCCTCGCAAATTCGCTATGATTGGCGAGTTTGCGATGAGGATGCGATGTTCGATAAAGCCAAGCTCGAGGCGCTGCGCGCCAAATACCAGGACAGCAAGGAAACCGACACCGCGCCTGAAGGGTTCCGCCAGGCGTTATCGCTGGTATTTGGCAGCGCCTATCGCCGGCCGATGCCCTACGCCGGCGTTCCGACCCTGCTCGACGAGCCCTATCGCCCGGATGCGCCCGACCACCCCGATTTCGCGGGTCTCGATGTAGCGCTCATCGGCGTGCCGATGGATCTCGGCGTCACCAACCGGCCTGGCGCCCGTTTTGGCCCGCGCGCCGTGCGCGAAATCGAGCGCATCGGCCCCTATAACCACGCGCTCGCGATCACACCAAGAGGGTCGTGCAATGTCGCCGATATCGGCGACGTGCCGATGCGTTCGCGCTACAGTCTCGACCAATCGATCGAGGATATTGCCCTCTTTTACGAGCGCGTCCGCCGCGCCGGGGTCCGCCCGGTGTCAGTCGGCGGCGACCATTCGGTGACCTACCCGATCCTGAAGGCGCTCGCCGCCGAGCGGCCGCTGGGCCTCGTCCATATCGATGCCCATTGCGACACGATGGGTGCTGTCGACGGTTCCAAATTCCATCATGGCGGCCCGTTCCGCCAAGCGGTTTTAGTGGGTGCCCTCGACCCCGAGCGTACGATCCAGATCGGCATCCGCGGCCCGGCCGAGATCTATTGGGGCTTCTCGTATGATTCCGGGATGACGGTGCTGCATACTGAGGACGTCGACCGGCTCGGCATACCGGCCGTCGTCGAACAGGCCCGGCGGGTGGTCAGCGACGGCCCGACCTACATCTCCTTCGATGTCGACGGCCTCGACCCGGCCTTTACCCCCGGCACCGGCACGCCCGAAGCGGGCGGCCTCACGCCGCGCGAAGCCCAGGCGATTCTGCATGGGCTCGCTGGTCTCGATATTGTCGG
>DASXMC010000174.1:0-1687 GCA_036495885.1 Allostellaceae bacterium
ACCGCTTGGGGTGCGGCGCCGCGCACCGGGTCGGGCATGTCGACCGACAGCAGCTCGTTCAGCGCCAGATGGTCGGCGAATTTCGCTTCGTCGGGCCGGCCTTTGATCCCGGTCGCGAAATAGGTCGCTGCATTCGATGAAATTTCGGCCCCGAACAAATCGAGCGACGAGCTGAACCAGAAATTGATGGAGCGCTGCAAAGTCGGCAGGTCGATCGCCCCGGCGCCGCGAATATCGACAGGATCCTCGCTCCTCTCCGCTTTCATCACTTCGAGGGTGCGCTTGACGACGCGGGTGATCCCGGTGCGGCCGACGAACATGTGAAACGCTTCTTCGGTCAGCATGAACCGGCAGGTCCGCGACAGCGGATCAAACGCACTTTCAGCAAGGCTCTTGAGCTGATAACGGCCGTCGCGGTCGGTAAAATAAGTGAACATGAAAAAGCTCAGCCAATCGGCGATCGGCTCGTTGAAGGTGCCGAGGATCCGCGGCTTGTCGAGATCGCCGGAGTGGCGCGCCAGCAATTCCTCAGCCTCCTCGCGGCCATCGCGGCCGAAATAGGCGTGGAGCAGATAGACCATCGCCCACAGGTGGCGGCCCTCCTCGACATTGACTTGAAACAGGTTGCGCAGATCGTAAAGCGACGGGCAGGTCTGCCCCAAGAGGCGCTGTTGCTCGACCGAGGCAGGCTCGGTATCGCCCTGGGTCACGATCAGCCGGCGCAGGTTCGCGCGGTGCTCGCCGGGAACCTGCTGCCAGACCGGTTCGCCCAGCGAATCACCAAAGCCGATGCGCCGATCGGGCACGGCGTCGGCAAGAAAAATACCCCAGCGGTATTCGGGCATGCGCACCATGGCGTAATTGGCCCAGCCGTCGCGATCGACATCGATGGCGGTACGCAGATACACCTCGTGGTTGTGCGACCCGCTCGGCCCCATGTCGCGCCACCAGTCGAGAAAGCCTGGCTGCCAGTGGGCGAGCGCTCGCTGCAACGCGCGGTTGTCGTCGAGCGCAACATTATTCGGGACCGCTTCCCGGTAATTGATCGCCATGTCGCCCTGTCTTTGTCGCGGGTCCGCCGGGCACGCCGGCGGCGGCACCCATCATAAATGCGGCGCGCGCAAAAAGCTTGGACTAACCTCGTACCGCACCCGCCGCGCGCCAATGGCGCAGCGAGGCGAAGCTGCCGATCTCGGGCGTTGCGCCGGCATCACCGCATGGCGGCGGCGATATTGCCGCCATCGACGGTGGTGACGTCGGCGGTGGTCTTGAGGGCGAGCGCCTGAGCGAGGAAGGCCTGCGCCACGTCCTCAGGGCCGACTTCGCGGCCAAGCAGGTTGCCAGCGAGGTAGTCGGCCTCGGAAACACCGCGCGTCGCGGCCCGGGCAGCGATCATTTCGGGGGTCAGAAGCCCGCTTTTGATGCGGTCGGCGTTGACCGCATTGGCGCGAATGCCGTCCGCACCGTAATCGAGGGCATACTGCCGCATCAGCGCCAGGGTCGCGGCCTTGGGCAGGCCGTAGGGGCCGAAATTCGGGCCGGGGTTGACCGCCTGCTTGGAGACGTTGAACAACAGACAGCCGCCTGTGCCCTGAGCCAGCATGATCCTGACTGCGTTTTGCGCCACGCTCTGATGGGCAAAGAAATTGAGCTCGAAACTGCGGCGCAGCACTGTGTCTTCAACCTC
>DASXMC010000175.1:0-6394 GCA_036495885.1 Allostellaceae bacterium
GTCGATGCGCAGCCAGTGCATGACGCGGCCGTCGAGCACCTGGTCCTTGCCGACGACCGGTATGTTGTTCTCCGCGACGCAGGCGGCGACACAGGACTGGCAGCCGATGCAGGAATTGAGATCGACCGACATCGCCCAGGCGTAGCGCGGGTACTTGTAGGCAGGATAAAGCGACGCGTCGTTTTCCTTCTTTTGAAGAAAACGGGGGTCCTTTTGATAGTCGGCGAGGGTTCCTTCCCTGACCAGGTCGCGCCCGGCGACACGGTCATGCCCTTGCGTCGTGGCCAGCCTCACGGTGTCGCCGGTCTTCGCGATCGCGGCGGCTGCGGCAAGCCACGGGTCGGCCGCGCTGCGCAATCTGTAGGCGTCGAAACCGACGCCCGCGCCAAGACCTCCGTCGGTCCGGCCAAAGCCGAGCGGCAGGGTCAGGCAATCTGGTGCTTGACCCGGCAGGACAAAGACCGGGGCCCGCACCTCCTGGCCCTCGACCGTGATATCGATTACGTCCTCGGTGTCGAGGCCGAGCCGCTTGGCGGTAGCCGGGGCGATCAGCGCCGCATTGTCCCAGGTCAGCCGGGTGAACGGGCGCGGCATCTCCAACAGCCAGGGGTTGTCGACAAACCGTCCGTCGCGAACGAGCTCGTCGGGGCGGAACAGCACATCGAGGCCGCTCCCCTGCACTGCCGGGGGCGTCGGCAGGTCGGCGGCGGGACCGGCGCGCAGCGTCGCCGTGACCGCTGTTGCCGCGGTGTTCGCGACGACGCCCCGGCGCAGCGACTCGTGCCAGAAATGCTCGAAATCCCCCCCACCCTGCTGCTGGCGACCCTGCCAGTAATCGCGCAACAGGGCGTAGTCCTCGGGCAATGTGTTGCCCAGCAATACCGCCAGCAGCTCTTGCGCCGAACGGCCGCCATAGAGCCTGCGGACCTGCGGCTGCTGGATCGTGATCGTGCCGTCGAAGGCCCGTGCGTCGCTCCAGGCCTCGTATTCGTGACTCGCCGGCACCTGCCAGGTGCTGGCCACCGCGGTCTCGTCGGCATAAAGGGCGAGGCTGACCGACAGGGGCACCCGGCGTAATGCCGCGGCAAAGTCGAGATCGGCGGGTGCGGTGTAGACCGGGTTTGTGTCGATCATTATCAGCGTGTCGACCTTGCCCGCCATCATGTCGCCGACCAGGTCTCTGAGAGACTGGGCTTGGGACACAGGCGAGGCCGCCACCGGCTCGACCAGCCGGATCGTCGACCCAAACGCGCCGAGCGCGCCGTTGATCGCGTCCGCCAGCAAATGGATTTCGGCGGGCTGCTCGCGGCCGGCATGGACCAGGGCCCGGCCGTGATTCTGCATCAAATCCTGCGCCGCCGCGTCGAGCCACGCCGCATCCTTGAGCGATCCCTGTTTCCAATCCTGGGGGCCGGCGCCGGCCGCGGCCGCGAGATGGCGCATCGCCACCACGAGCTCGGTCGGACGCAACGGCAGGCGATGGTCGGCCTTGGCGCCGATCAGGGTCGGGGTGCTTTCGATCGCATAGACGCGGCTCATCCTGCCGCCGGTCTCGTCGGGGCGCCGACGGGCAACAAAATGGCGGGCATAGGCGAGCCATCCCGGCGCCGCCGAGATCAGGTCGCCTTCGACCGCGAAGACGACATCCGCGGCGTCGAGGTCGAACACCCGGTCGAGCGGCCGGCCGAAGGATTGCGCCGCGGCACTTCGTTCATTGTCGCGATGCAGCGGCTCCCATTGGTGCCAGCGCATGTCGGGGAACTGCTTTTGCAGCGCCGCGAGCTGCGCGCCCAGCGACGGCGAGGTGACGTTTCCGGTCAACACCCGCAAGCCCGCGCCGCCCCGCGCCGACAGCGGGCCGCGGCGCTCGAACAAAACCGTCAAGAAGTTGTCCCAGGTGTCGATTTGCCCACGGCCGACGATGCTCTGGGCGCGGCGCGGGTCGTAGAGCCCGAGGATGCTCGCCTGCATGACGGCACTGGCGGCGCCGAGACTGGCGGGGTGGTCCCGGTTGCCCTCGACCTTGACCGGGCGCTCCATCTGATGCGCGACCATGACGCCGGTGGCGAAGCCTTCGTCCGTCGTGGCCGTCGCGTAATAGCGGGCCCGTCCGGGAACGATGCCGGGTGGCTGGACGACGTAGGGAAGGAGCTGGCGCGGGTTGGTCTCGGGACCGCAGGCTGACAGGCCGCCCAATGCCATCGAGGCCGCCATCAGCTGCAGGAAACGGCGGCGCTCGAGCACGCCGAACGTTTCGAGAAAGCGCGGCGCCTCCTTCTCGACAATCTCGGCAAAGCCCGGACTCTCCGCCAGCTCTTCGAGGCTGCGCCAGTAATTGCGCGGCGAGACGCTCATCGGTGGCACACCGAGCAGTCGTCGAGAGTCTCGGGATGAATGTGATAGGCCGTCATCAGCGCCTTGCCGGAAGGCGCGTCAGGCGTGCGCTTCCAATGCGGGTTGAACACCTGGTCGAGCGGGCGCAGATGCGGCGCCGGGTCGCGGTGGCACGACAGGCACCAGCTCATGTAGAGCGTCGTCGCCTTCCAGGTCAGCGCCATGTCGCCGATCGGCCCGTGGCACTCGGTGCAGCCCACACCCTTGGCGATGTGGATACTGTGGTCGAAATAGACGTAGTCGGGGAGCCGGTAGACCTCGGTCCAGCGCAATGGCCGGTTGTCGGCCAAGCTCTGCCGAACCGGCGCCAGTATCCCGGCATTGGTCCAGATCTGCGAATGGCAGGTCATGCAGGTTTCGGTCGGCGGGATGCCGGCGTTCTGCGAAATCTCGACCGTGGTGTGGCAGTAGCGGCAGTCGAGGCCGAGACCGCTGACGTGATGCTTGTGGCTGAACGGGACCGGTTGCGGCGGGCTGTAGCGGTCCTGCGTGTTGTATCCCATGACCGGCACCACCCAGATCGCCAACAGCAGGACCACGGACAAGGCAGCGACCGAGAGCAGGGCCAGGTTCATCCACAGGTTCGCTCTTGGTCCGAAGATCGCCACCGGGCACTCCGCGACGACGGCCTGATCGACCGAGAGGATCAACGGGAGATCCCGAGCGCAGTTCCCCGATTTTAACGATTCTGCCGGGCCAGTGGTTTGGTGCCGACAACGATGGTCGCGATCACGCCGGCAACGGCGAGCCCGACGGCAAGCACGGCTCCGCGGTGCTCGGTCGCCCATAATTGGGGGCTCACCGCGGTGGCGCTGCTGTCAAAGCGGCCGTGAGTATCGGGGTCGCCCGGCACCGGGTCGAACAGATTGTCGGCGCGGCCGATTTCGGCCGGTTCCTGGGTCAATTGGCCGCTGTAGCCGGTTTTCGCCAGATAGCGGTCGAGCAGGCCCGGAAAGAACTTGTTGGCGACGATCGCCTGCACGCTGGAGCGTCCGACCCAGACCTCGCGGCGCCGCGAACGGGCGGCATAAAGGATCGCGTTGGCGGCGATTTCGGGCTGAAAGATCGGCGCCACCGGTTGCGGCCGCCGGCTCATCTTGTTGCGCGCCCAGTTGAATTGCGGGGTGTTCAGTGCCGGCATCTGGACCATGACGAGATGGACGTCGACCCCGTCATGCATCAGCTCGGTGCGCAGGCTGTCCGTAAATCCGCGGATCGCGAACTTGGCGCCGCAATAGGCCGACTGCAGCGGTATCGCGCGATAGGCAAGGGCGGAGCCGACCTGGACGATCGTGCCGCGGTTGCGCGGCCGCATCCGTTTTAGCGCCGCCATCGTGCCATAGACAAAACCGAGATAGGTCACCTCGGTCGCGCGGCGGTATTCCTCCGCCAAAATGCGGTGAAACGGGGCGAAGATCGTCGCCATCGTGCAATTGACCCAGATGTCGATCGGGCCGAGCTGGTTCTCGACCCGCTCGGCCGCCGCCTCGACCGCATCGGGGTCGGCAATGTCGAGCGGGATCGCCAGCGGCTTGCCGCCGGCCCTCTCGACCTCCGCCGCCGCCCCCTGCAATCCCTCGGTTCCACGCGCGATAAGGGCGACCTGGGCTCCACTTGCGGCAAAGGCGTGAGCGGTGGCGCGACCCACTCCCGCCGAGGCTCCGGTTACGACAACGGTTTGCGGCATGGTCATCTGACCTCCTCTAAGAGCCCGGCCCGAAGAGAATTATCAAAGATCAACGGCTCAGCCGTCATTCCTGCGAAGGCGGGAATCCAGCGCAAGCGAAGTGCGGTCGCCACTTGGACCCCGCTTTTCGCTGGTAAGGCATTGGGTTGTTCGTCTCATTTTGCGCCAGATAATAATCGGGCTAATCGGGCCACGGTTCTTCAGATCCCACGCGGCCACAGCCCGGCGAGCTGCAGCGCCGCACGGATGTATTCGGCGTGCGAAAAGATCATCGGGACGTTCCCCAGCATCTCTCCCGAACCGCTGTCGGCCTCTTCTGAAAACAGCCCCGTGCCGCCGCTCAACCGCTCGACCCGGCGCAGCATCGCCTCGGCGTCGGCGCGCCGCTCAATCAGCGCGTAGACCGCGGCGAGCCAAAAGCAGCACGGCAGAAAGGCGCCCTCGAACCGGCCCATCGTCAGATCGCTGTTGTCGGGCCGAAACCGATGAACGAGCCCGACGATCATCAGCTTCTCCTCGATCGCCCGCACCGTTGCGACAACGCGCGGGTGGTTCGGTTCGAGAAATCCCATCAACGGGATCAGCAATGCCGAGGCGTCCAATGTGTCGGCATCGTAATGCTGGCGAAAGGATTGCAGCTTGTCGCTCCAGCCGCGCTCCATGACATCGGCGTGAATTTCGGTCATCGCCGCCCGCCATCGCCGCAGATTGCCGTCGTCGCCGGTACGGTCGGCGAATGCGAGCGCGCGCTTCAAGGTCGTCCAGCTCATGACCTTGCTGCTGACGAAATGGCGCGGACGGTGGCGTTCCCACAGCCCGTTACCAGGCTTGTGCCAGTTGCGGACGGTATAGTCGGCGACGCGGCGCATCAGCCGCCAGTATTGGGGCGCCCACCGCCCGCCCTTGTCCAAATAGATCACGGCGCAATCAGCAAGATAGCCAAAACAGTCGATCTGACGCTGCCGATAGGCGCTGTTGCCAAAGCGGACCGGGCGCGACCCGCGATATCCCTGAAGCTTCCCAGAGGAGCGCTGCTTGACACCGGTCCCGCCGTCAACCCGGTACAATACCTGCAGCGGCATCTCGGTCGACGATCCAAGCCCGGAGAGCCAGCTCAGATAGCGCTCAGCGCTGTCGACATCGCCGATGACGGAGAGGGTGGCGATCGCCATCGACGCGTCGCGGATCCAGGCATATCGATAATCGTAGTTGCGGTCGCCGCCGACCCGCTCCGGAAGCGAGGTCGTCGGCGCCGCAACGAGCGCGCCGCTCGGCGCATAGGAAAGCAACTCGATCGCCAGTGCCGAGCGGGTGACGAGGTCACGTCGCGGACCGCTGTGGGCGTAGCGGCCGCTCCACTCCTGCCAATATCTGAGGGTCGCCTGTAGTCCGGCGTCGGCCAGCTCCGGGTTCCACGCCGCCGGCGCCTCACCCAACCCCAGGACCGCCCAAAACTCGTCGCCGGCAGCAAGCGAGAAGCTCGCGGAGACGGCGTTTTTGGCCGCCTCGACCGGGTGCGAGGCCCACAGCCCGAGGGTGAGGCCCGCCATCCTCAACTCGAGGCCGCCCGGCACCGGCGAGGTCACAAAGCCCGGTCTGATATCGCCGGACGGCATCAGCCTCATAGCGCAGCGACCCGACCCCCGCCGGCAGCGAAGCCGGCGCAGCAGCACCCGCTTTCCCTCGCCCTCGGCCGGCCGGCGGTCGTTGGGCGAGAACATCGCATCGGTAAGCTCAATCTCGCCGTCGCCGTCCTCCCAGGTGGTCACCAACACGTTGCTGTCGCACAGATAAGACTGACGCCCGGCGCCGGCGCGCTGCGGGCCCAATTTCCAATACCCGCAGCGCGCCGCGTCGATGAGGCAGCCGAATATTGGGAGCCCGTCGTAGTTCGGCAGGCACAGCCACCGGACCGTGCCGTCCGCGCCGACCACCGCAGCGGTGCGCCGGTCGCCGACGACGCCGAAATTGGCGAGCGGCGGGTAAAGCTCCTCCGCCAGGATCTCAGCCGCGGCGCCGACACCCGAAGCTGCCGTGGACGGCTCAACCCGGCTTCTGGACCGAAAAGTTTTTGCTGCCGTCATGTCATCCGATGCCGCCCTCCTGTTCTGCGGGCGACCAGCGCACAACACCGCCGATCGAGGATTGTTCCGGCAGGAGCGGGAGCGGCCTCGCTGGTCGCAGGGCGGTTGGCTTAGGGCGGCAACCCGGTCACCGGCTCGGACGTTGGCAGGACAAGGCCGTCGGCCGATCGAGGCCGATCGGCGGTGGCGGCCGATCCGAAGTGGGAAGCGAGCGCCGAACCCGCTTTGC
>DASXMC010000176.1:0-3539 GCA_036495885.1 Allostellaceae bacterium
CCGGGCGATCGCCTCCTCGCCGGCGTCGCGCGACAGCGGCCTTTGCGGCATTCCGGAGCTGATCAGCTCGGCGGCGCGGTGCGCCGCGGCACGGCCGAAGACGACGATGTCGAGGAGCGAGTTGCAGCCGAGCCGGTTGGCGCCGTGCACCGACACGCTCGCCGCCTCGCCGATCGCCATCAGGCCAGGTACGACAGCGTCCGGGTCGTCCTTTGTCGGCCGCAACACCTCACCGTGATGGTTCGTTGGGATACCGCCCATGTTGTAATGCACAGTCGGCAGCACCGGTATCGGCTCGCGCGTCAGATCGACCCCGGAAAAGATCCGGGCGGTCTCGGTGATCCCGGGCAGCCGCAGATGTAGGACCGCCGGATCGAGATGTTCGAGGTGCAGCAGGATGTGGTCTTTGAGCGGACCGCAGCCGCGTCCCTCGTGGATCTCGATCGTCATCGCCCGGCTGACGACGTCGCGCGACGCCAGATCCTTGGCATGCGGCGCGTATCCCTCCATAAAGCGCACGCCCTCGCTGTTGGTCAGATAGCCGCCTTCGCCGCGCGCGCCCTCGGTGATCAAACAGCCCGCACCATAGATCCCGGTCGGGTGGAACTGGATGAATTCCATATCCTGTAATGGCAAGCCGGCCCGCAGTACCATCGCGTTGCCGTCGCCGGTACAGGTATGCGCCGAGGTGCATGAGAAATAGGTGCGGCCGTAGCCGCCGGTGGCGAGGATCACGAGATGCGCCTTGAACCGGTGCAGGGTGCCGTCGCCGAGATCCCAGGCCATGACCCCGCGGCAGGCGCCCTCGTCGTCGGTGATCAAGTCGAGCGCGAAATATTCGACAAAGAACTGCGCGTTGTTCTTCAGGCACTGCTGATAAAGCGTGTGAATGATCGCATGCCCGGTGCGGTCGGCGGCGGCGCAGGCGCGACGGGCCGGGTCACCGTCGCCGTAATCCGTCATGTGGCCGCCAAACGGCCGCTGATAGATCCGGCCGGCCTCGGTTCGCGAAAACGGCACACCCATGTGTTCAAGCTCGATCACCGCCGGCATCGCGTTCTTGCACATATATTCGATCGCGTCCTGGTCACCGAGCCAGTCGGAGCCCTTGACCGTGTCGTACATGTGCCAGCGCCAATCGTCGGTGTCCATGTTGCCGAGGGCGGCGGCCACTCCGCCCTGCGCCGCGACGGTATGGCTGCGCGTCGGGAACACCTTGGAAATACACGCGGTATTGAGCCCCGCAGCGGTGCAGCCAAGAGTCGCGCGGAGGCCGGCGCCGCCGGCGCCGACAACGACGACGTCATAGGTGTGCTCGGTGACCGGGTAGGCGGCGGGCATGGCCCTCTTCCTCCTTTGCTGATCGGCGCGGCTAGTCGGCGGCTCCGAGCGCCAGGGCCAGCACCGCAACAATGCCCGCCACAGCGAGGGTGATGCAGGCGAGCCGCGTCAAAATCACCAGCCCAAGCCGGGCGAGTTCGCCGTGGACATAATCCTCGATCACGACCTGCAGCCCGAGGGCTGCATGATAAAAGGTCGCGATCAACAGCAAAATCAACCCGATCGCCGGTAATGGGCGGCCTACCCAATCCTGCATCGCGTCAAAATCGGCACCGGTCAGCTCGATGACCGCGGTCACGAACCACAGGGCCAACGGGACCAATGCGATCGCGGTCACCCGCTGTGCCACCCAATGTTCGACGCCCTCCTTGGCCGAGCCGAGACCAACGGCGCTGCCGAGCGGCGAGCGCATCCGCGCCGGCACGCCGCGCATTCGTGAGACGCTCATCGCAATGCAACCCAGTGCGCGACGCCGGCGACCCACGCGGCTGCGGTCAGGACCGCCGTGGCCGCAACGACGAGCCAGCCGCCGATATAGGTCGACCGCAGGTCAAGCGCATGGCCGGTATCCCAGGTGAGGTGCCGGATGCCGTTGCACAGGTGGTAGAACAACGCCGCTGTCCAGCCGAGCAGGAGCACCACCCCAATTCCCGAGCCGAGGAAACTCTGCACGCCGCTATAGGCTTCCGGGCCCATTGCAGCGGCAACCAGCCACACCACCAACAACACGCTGCCGGCGCAGAGCACGAGGCCCGCAGCGCGGTGCAGGATCGACATCACCGAGGTCAGCTGCCAGCGGTAAACCTGGAGGTGCGGCGACAGCGGCCGCTCGGAAGATTTCATCTCGGCGCCTTGGGATGTGCGGCTTGCGTCCGTTTTGTCGACCGTCAGCCGGATTGTGTTCGCGGCGACAATGCGTGGGCCGAATGGTCGCCGGCGCCGCCTGGCAGACCCGGCCGCTCGAGCGCGGTTTCGCGGAGATTGGGCATCGCATCCTCGGCGAACGTGACATTGTCGCGGCAGCCGCGCGCCGAAATGACTTAGACCGCGCCCCCCGAGGTGTCAACGGAACGGCGAAGCTCCGATCGGTGCTATTACTTTCGGCGCGATCGCATCAGCCGGAGCCGCAGGCGATCGCCCAGAATGAATCGGCGGCAAGACTGGCACCTCCGCAGAGAGCGCCGTCGACATCTGTGAGAGCGAGAATCGCCGCGGCGTTGCTGGGGTTGACGGAACCGCCGTAGAGGATGCGGACGTCCGGCGCCAGCCGGCTGCGAAGTGCCGCATGCATCGCGGCAATGTTGTCGAGGTTCGGCGTGAGCCCTGTGCCGATCGCCCACACCGGCTCGTAGGCAACCACCAGCTCGTTATTTTCGCCGGGGTCCGGCGTCGAGCCCGCGAGTTGTGCGGCTACCACCGCAACCGCCTCTCCGGCCTGGTGCTGACCCAGGGTTTCGCCGACGCAGAGCACCGGTGTCAGGCCCGCACGGCGAGCGGCGTGAACCTTCTCGCGAACCAGCGCATCGCTCTCGCCATGGCCGTGGCGGCGCTCGGAATGCCCGACGATCACGTAGCGGCAGCCGCCATCGGCCAGCATCTCGGCGCTGATATCGCCGGTGAAGGCTCCCTTGGGCGCCGGATGGCAGTCCTGTCCGCCGAGCACGATGCCGCTGCCGGCAAGTGCCTCGCATACCGGCACGAGCAAAGTTGCCGGCGGACAAACCAGAAGCTCGCAGTGTGGTTTCTCGGCGCCGGTAACGGCGCGGGCCCGCCGCGCCAGCTCAGCCGCGAGCGCAAGCCCGTCGGAGCGCATCCCGTTCATCTTCCAATTTCCGGCTACGAGTTTTCTGCGGTCTGCCATCGGCTCTACTCCGACCGGCCGGGCCGGGACAGTTGCGGCCCCAGCGGCCTCTGCCTATCCTTGATGCAATACGATCACACCGGCTTTGGGACCGGGTCAATCCTTCCGAGGCCGTCAGCGACAGGCATGCGCCGTTATGCTCCAAGCAATACGTTCCAAGGCGGGGTCCTTTTTTGTCAAAGCGCTGTTCGGCCTCCTTATCCTGACCTTTGGGATCTGGGGCATCGGCGACATTTTCCGCAACCGCCCGACCGACACAACCGTCGCCACGGTCGGCAGTCAAGGCATCGATGCCGCGGCGTTGCAATCGGCGCTGCAACCGGCGCTCGAACGACTG
>DASXMC010000177.1:0-6045 GCA_036495885.1 Allostellaceae bacterium
CCGTTCGAGAAAGACCTCGACAGTGTCCCCGATGTGAAGATCGGGCTCGGCCCCCCCGACGGTAAATTCCTTCAGCGCCACCCGGCCTTCCGACTTAAGGCCGACATCGATCAGCACCGCGTCGTTCTCGACCGCGATCACCCGCCCCTTGACGACCGTGCCTTCGAGACCGTTTACCATCCCCATTGATTCATCGAGGAGGGCGGCGAAATTTTCCTTTTCCGGCGCCTCCACGGTTTGTGTCGCGAGTGCCATTACTTCTCCTTGACCCCTCGAAAATGAAAAATTGCCGCCTCCGCCGGGATCGGCGCGGAGCATAGCATGCGCCGACATTTTAGCGCGCGGCAAGATCACCGTTGCTGTCGCCACTGCGTGACCGGCTGTTCGGCCGTAGAGTTTATACGAAAATTCAAGGTTCCGTCAGCGCTTACCGGCGAGCGCACGTGCTATAGTTTTCGACACACGAGCCAGCACCGCATCGGCATCAAGCGCCGTCGTGTCGACAACAATCGCATCGGGCGGGGCCGCCAAAGGAGCTGTGCTGCGCCCGGTATCGCGCGTGTCGCGATCTTTCAACTCCTGTAGAACATCCTCGTATATAGCCACCGACCCGCTCGCTTGCAACTCGCTGAGCCGGCGACGCGCGCGCACTGGTGGAGACGCGGTAACAAACAGCTTGACGTCGGCCGCCGGGCACACGACCGAGCCGATGTCCCGGCCGTCGAGCACGGCACCTCGCGCCGGTGGGGGCGGATGTGCCGCAAAATCGCGCTGGAAGTCGAGCAGCGCCGCGCGCACTCCCGGAATCTCCGCAACGACTGAGGAGGCCGCAGCCACCGCCTCACTGCGCAGCCGCGGATCCGACAACATACCGGCATCCACCCGGCGGGCGGCGGCGATAGCGGCGACGGGGTCAGCTGGATCGCCGCCGCCCTCCAGGACGAGGAGCCCCGTCGCGCGGTACAAAGCGCCGGTTTCCAGGTGTGCTAACCCAAAGCGTGCGGCGAGCCGGCGCGCCAGCGTGCCCTTGCCGGACGCCGCCGGCCCGTCGATCGCCACAACAAAAGCTCTTTCCAACTATTCCCTCGCGGGCGGCGCTGCGGCCCCGGGCATGGTCGTTGGAGCCACCGACGGGCGGGCGGGCATCGTCATTGCCGGAATTTCCGACGCCGAGAGGGTGCGGTGAAAATCGGCAGAGCTTGCGGCACCGCCACAACCACGCCGCCGTAAACGACCAAGATCGCAGCGGTGCCGTAAACCGTGAGCCGTTCCCAAAGCAGCGATTTCTCGGCGAAGATTAATGCGGTGACCAGCGCCATCGCAGCCAAAATTCATGATGCCGAGCGGGAACAGTATGACCATCAGCAGCCAGCAGCAGCCAAAGTACAACGCGCCGTGAAGCGTGCCCATGCGGAGGGCGCCCCAGCCCCCGTCGCGCCAGGCGGTGGCGATGAAACCGATCGGCGCGCGGCATTTCGACAGGCACGTGTGCTTTGCCGGCGTCAGCTGATAGAGGCCGGCGGCGATCAGCAGCCCCCCGCCGATCCGCGCAGCCGATGAGGCCGAAAGGCCGGTGCGCGCGCCGATCGTTTCGGCGGCGACAGCACCGAGATAGGCCGCGATCCCGGCACCCGCCCATACCGCCGCATATCCCACCACAAACAGCCAGGTCGAAACAAAAGCTTCGCCGTGCGCCCGCCTGCCCAATTGGATATGGTGAAAGGCAAGGATCATCGGCGCCGCGACCGGAAACATCATCGCGACCATCATGATCGTCGAGATCGTCAAAAAGGCGGCGGCGGGCAGGCCCATTGTCGGCGAGGCCATCGCCATGCCCTCGCTCATCCCCGGGCCTTCGAGCCGGCCTTGCGCCAGAAGCCACGCCCAGCACGCCGCTGCTGTGCTCAGCACCAGGAGCAACACGAGATTGCGCTGCGCTGCGGCCGACGCCACCATGTTGCGAAGCATCGGGTGTCTGTTGGGGCTCGCGACCGCTAGATCCGCTAATTCGACCAGCTGATTGGCGCGTAATGCCCATTTCGCCCCGAATTGTCCCAGCGCATGCCGTAATCGGCAAAGCTGCTGCCGCTGCGGCCGATTGCGAGCGCCAGCCGATCGGGGGCGACGGGGTGGCCGAGTGCTGCCCACGCCTCGCCGCTCGGATGCAGGGTGGGCGCCGGCTCGACCGCCATCTGCATGACCCCAGGGATTTCCACCGACCGGTTTTTCCCCTGTATCGTGTAGCGGATCGGCACCTTCTTGACGCCGAGACGAGTTGCGATCAGCGGCGCGAAAGCTGCCATGGGCCCGCCCTCGGCACCCGTGAAGATGGCCCCGAGGGCCGCGGTCTGCTGATCGTCGGCGCGCTCGTCGAGATAGGCGGCGACACTCCAGTTACCTTCTCCCATCGGGCCCGGGGCATGCGCCGCCAGCGCCACATTGAGGCCGTCGAGCGACTGCCCCTCATAGGTGCCTCTATCGATGTGGAACGCGAGCACGACGTCGCAGGCTCCGCGGCTCGGGCGAGCGGTCAGCGGCGGTGCTGCAGAAGCCAGACACGGGCAGACCACGTCGCAATTGCAATTTTCGAAATAGTCGCCGTTGAGCTGCCACTTCGCCATGTTCGCCTCTCTTGCCGCGCCGGCGCGCCCTCCCAAGCCTGACGGCACCCCTACAGCGGGTCAATTCCTTTCCACGGTCAATCCGCGACCTCGCGAAACGTCGCTCCCAGCTGGCGCATTAGCGGCACGAAGTCGGGAAAGCTGGTCGCGATCGGCGCGCCGTCGTCGATCCGCACCGGCTGGCGCGAAGCCAAGCCCAGCACCAGAAATGCCATCGCGATGCGGTGGTCGAGTTGCGTCGCGATCAAGGCGCCGCCCGCGGGAGGACCGCTGTCGCCATCGACGATCAGATCGTCGCCTTCGACCGCGACGCGAACGCCGCAGCCGGCGAGCCCGGCGGCGATCGCAGTCAGTCGGTCGCTCTCCTTGACCCTGAGTTCGGCGAGCCCACGCATGACCGTCCGGCCGCGGGCGCCGGCGGCGGCCATGGCCAGTATCGGGTATTCGTCGATCATCCTGGGAGCGCGCTCGGGGGGGATGTCGGCGCCGACCAAGGTGCCGGCGCGCGCACAGAGATCGGCGACCGGCTCGCCGCCCTCCACCCGCTCGTTGAAGAAGGTAATTTGGGCGCCCATCTCGCGCAAGCAGTCGAGCAGCCCGGCGCGCAGCGGATTAACCCCGACACCCTCGATCGTGACCTCCGAGCCCGGCACGATCAGTCCCGCAACTAATGCGAACGCTGCCGAGGATATGTCGCCGGGGACAATGATCGGCGCTGCGGTCAGTTCCGGATAGCCCTCGACGGTGATGTGTTTACCGCCGGCTTCGGCGGGCTCGACCGTGACCTTGGCTCCGAAATGACGCAGCATTCGTTCAGTGTGGTCGCGCGTCGCTTGTGGCTCGACAACGGTCGTCTCCCCGGGTGTGTTGAGGCCGGCGAGCAGCACCGCCGATTTGACCTGCGCCGAAGGCACCGGTAGGCGGTATTCGATCGGGATCGGGCTTGCCGCGCCGGTCACCGCGAGCGGCAGGCGCGCACCGTCGCGGGTCAAAAAGCGCGCGCCAAAGCGGCCGAGCGGCTCGGTCACGCGGCTCATCGGCCGCCGCCGCAGCGAGGCGTCCCCGGTCACGAACGCGGTCAGCGGATGCGTCGCCAGGATGCCCAGGAGCAATCGTGCCGAAGTGCCGGAATTGCCGAGGTCGAGCAGATCTTCCGGCTCGTCTAGGGCGCCGATCCCAACCCCGTCCACGATCCACCGGCCGTTGTCTGTCGCCGCCGCATGCGCGCCAAGCGCATTCAGAGCCGCGGCGGTGGCAAGTACGTCCTCGCCTTCGAGCAGCCCGGTGATTTCGGTCCGGCCGACCGCCAGTGCCCCCAGCATCAATGCCCGGTGCGAGATCGATTTGTCGCCTGGCACCCGGACCGTCCCCCAAAGCGGGGTGGCCGGGCGCGCAGCTTCCAGCGGTTTTGGCGAACCAGATGAGGATGAATGGGCCATGAGCTATTCGCCCGTCGAAATGACGCCGGGGCGGTTGTGAGCCTAACCGCTCTCCCCTATATCGGGGCATCGGTTTTGCGCCGCCGCACGGATTTGCTTTTGACAGGGTGATGCCCTCGTGGCAATGGCGCACCGAATAGTTCCGACCAAATAGGGAGCTTGAAGGTGGCCAAGCCCGAATGGGGCACCAAACGAATTTGTCCGAGCTGCGGCGCCCGCTATTACGATCTGCTGCGGCGGCCGGTGATCTGCCCAAAATGCGCGACACCATTCGATCCGGAGGCGTTTTTGAAATCGCGGCGGACGCGTCCCGCGGCACCGGTCGAAAAAGAGCGCGAACCGATCGAGGCCGACGAACTCGAGACCGAGGTCGAGACGGAAGAAGATGGCGAGGCCGTCGTTGAGGAAGAAGAGGCGTTGCCGAACGAGGAAGCCGAGGAGGAAGACGAGGAGCTGCTCGAAGACGCTTCCGAACTCGGCGAAGACGAGGATGACATGGCCGAGGTCATCGAAAACGTCGAGGAAGACGAGCACTGAGCGGCGCCGCAGCGCGCCGGCCGCGTTTTTCGCTTGCCCGCCGAAAGCGGCCTTCCTAACTTGGGGGTGAGCCGCACCGCCGGCTGACCGTCTTGGGGCCATAGCTCAGCTGGGAGAGCGCTACAATGGCATTGTAGAGGTCACCGGTTCGATCCCGGTTGGCTCCACAAATTAAAAGAAGGGCTTAGGTTAGAATACGCCTAAGCCCTTTTCCTTTGCGGAAGCCCCACGGAAGAACCAAGCGCAGTTTCGGCGCCGCCCGACGCGGCCGGGGGAACCGACAAAGTGAGGCGTACGGCGCGCTGTATCGGCTTAGTGCTTGGCGCGCTTCCCGCCGGCAGGGCAACGGTAGCCTCCACAGGGGATCGCTGCGGATCACCGTCTCGGCGCGGACGGCTTGCCGGCTTCGCGAGCTGGGCCAAGCCGCGTCAGCACACTGCCGGCGCGCGCGGCGCTCATTTCGGAACCACCCCCACCCGGATGGCTGTCCCCCTCCCGCCATATGGAGTTCCTTTCGCCGCAGCAGGGGACCCACGACCGCTAGAGCCCAAAAAAATAAAAAAGGAACATAGCGCCTTCCCGCATAGGTAGTCATTGGTCGGCAAGTACTCGCGTCGATTGCGGAGCCGGACTTGGCCAGGGTGGGGTGCATTGGACTGGCTCTGGCGCCATCCGCGGCGCGGGGGATCGGGGGGGCTGCGCCTGTCCTCCGATCAAGGGCGCGACCTCCGGGAGATCGCCGCGGGAGCTCACCGCACTGACCAGCGCGCGTCCGCGTTGCCGAGGAGTGGACAGGCGCCATGTCCGGGGCGCCAGCGCAGGTGGTAGTGACCCGGCGACCGCTCGTCGATACCGCCGCCGTGGCCGCGCTTGCTGGTCATCCAGTCCACCATGTCCGAAACGAAGTCCGCCGAGCGCAGCGTGCGCTGCGCGGCGGCAACAGGGCAAGCGCGCGTAGGCGCTTTCCGGGCAGGTTGCTGGGCCGCGAGCCCGCCGGCCCGCAAGGTCCCATCGCTGGCGGAGGCGTGGACGAGGTTCTGTGCAGGTGAGGCGACGGACAACGTGATCACGCTCCCGCGGCCGGCGGCCCTCGGGTAAGTTCAGGACAGGCCACGCTGCGTGGCGCCGGAGTAGGAGAGGGCGTAGTGCGCGGGATAGGCGAAGGCTGGCGGCGGCTTGGCCGAACGATTAAGAGCGCGGCGGGCATGATCTTGGTAATCGCGCTTTTCCTCGCAGTTGCGGTTGCTGGGGGAGTGATGATCGCCGTGCCGGTGCCCATCCTGCTTCACTTTCTCAGCAAGTACGCGGCAGTCACCGGGACCACGGCGATGGTGATCTGCCGCCTTGCCGGTGTGGCTGTGCTCGTCTTGGCACTGTGGGCGGCATCCGCCCGCTGGCGAGAGTATCGAGCCTGCCGCAACGATTGAGCCTCGCCGGCCGTGGCGACG
>DASXMC010000178.1:0-1973 GCA_036495885.1 Allostellaceae bacterium
ACCGAAAGCCGGTTGAGGACCTTGCCGCCCTTGACCGCCGCCACCACTGAGGCGGCGACCGCCTGTACCCTTTCTGCCTGGCCGGCGTCGGCGACCGTCCCGGTCAACACCAGATTGCTGCCGGCGGTGTCGGCCGAAATCGACGCCTCCGGCGCCACCTGCTGCAACGACTGGCGCAGCTCCGAGACGTTGAACACAACGCGAATCGGCGCATTCAGCAGAACATTGTCGCTAGCATCGACCGCGTAGATCACGGTCGTACCCGGCGATTTCGCGGTAATGTAGACGAGCTGCGGCGATTTCACCTGGACGTCGGCAATGTCGGGGTCGGCGACAAACACCGTGCTCGCCGGTCGCGCCAGGCGGACCAGGGTTCCTCTGTTTGCTTCAAGCAAGATCGGTCGCCCGGTGGGCGGAATCAGCCGCGCCGCCACACTTATCGTCGCCCCCGCTGGTGCCACCGTTTTTGCCAGGGGCGGATCGCCGGCGGGGGGTGCGCCGGGAGCGACATCCTCCGCGACGCCGGTTGCGGCCAAACAGAGCCACATGATCGCTCCAGTAAAGCCTAGGCGCAGCAACGGGTGCATGACGGACCTCAACTGCCCGGTTTGGATGCGGCAGTTGTGGCAGAATTACCATTTCCGCGCAATATGGTTAAAGCACCATCGTCAGAGTTATGCTTAAGGCGAGGCTTGCCCAAAAACGGGCTGACCTCGTTATCGAGGGTAAAGCTGGCCGCCCCATGACCGTCGACATCGCCGCCGGCCGAAGCGACGGCGACCGTGGAGAGAACGCCGGGATCGGCCGACGCAGTGACGGCTGTAACCTCTCCGGCAGGGGCTGCGAGGCTGCGCAAGCTCAGAGAAATTTTGCCCTGCATATCGGCGGCTAGCGCCACGATCTCGCTCTGTTTTGGGGTTACCTCGAGCGTCACGGTGCGAGCAACTAGCGGTTGGCCGTCCTTGCTGTCGAGCCGCTGGTCGGTGCCGATTACGCGGATGTCGCGCAACACGGTCTCCGCAGCTTTATGCGGAGTATTGTTGCCGTTCGAATCATCGGCCGGCAGGGCCAATGTGATCAGCACGTCAACCCGGTCGCCGGGAAAAATGAACCCCGAAACGTCGGAGGTCTGGTCGACCGCGATCGACACCGCACGCGTTCCGGGGTGCAGCACCGCCGCCAGAAAGCCGTGCTCGCCCGGGGCGACGATCTTGGCCTTGACAATCGGTTCGCCGGCGGTAAACGCGTCGCGCGCCACCCACCCGGCGAAGGATTTCTCGGGACCGGCATCGGCCACGATATAATCGGCGGTAATCGCCCCGTCGGGCCACGGCCGCCACAAGAGATCGGCGGGCTTCAGGATCTGCCCGCGGGCGATCGCCGCGGCTGCCACCAGAACTTTCTTTTGTGGTGGAGGCGGCGGCTGCGGCTTGGTCTCGGCCACCACCGGGCGCTGGCTCAGCACCGAGCGCACCAAATAAGCGGTGCCGCCGGCTAAAAGGGCGGCGATCAGAAAAAGCACTACGGTTCGGCCGCGCATCGCCCCCTCAGTTCAGATAGGGTGGCAGCGTCACGATCAGCGCCGCGGCGGAAATCGCCACCCCGTAGGGAATGGGCACGCTGCCCGCGCCCGCCGCCTGATCCTGCTGCAACTCGTCAAGCCGCCGCCCGGCGCCGCTCAACCGCGCGAGCGGGGTCAGAAACATCAGCGCCAAAACCCCGCCGATCAGCGCCGTCCCGAGCAAAAGCCGCGGCACGCCTCCGGCACCGGTCCACAGGCTGGCGGCGGCCAGCAATTTGACATCGCCGCCGCCGACGAGACCGCGCGCGAACAGAGCAGATCCTGCGATCAGCACGAGTGCCGCGCCGGCTATGCTCTCAACAGCGGCGTAGAGATCGGCTCCGCGTGTGCCGCCGGCGTGCAGCGGCCACAGCGCGCACAGGGCAATAACAAGCGTGTTTGGGATCACCAG
>DASXMC010000179.1:0-5084 GCA_036495885.1 Allostellaceae bacterium
GTCGCCGACATTGATCTCGCGCTGATCGTGCTCGGTCGCCACCATGCCGGAGCCGGAGGTGACTATCAGCAACTGGTCGCAAGTATGAGTGTGCCATCCTGTGGTGCAGCCCTGGCTGAAGTTCACCACGCTGCAGTTGTAGTTTGTCGAGTCTCCCGGCTGAATGATCGTTTGACGCGACCGCTGAACCGGTCCCGTCCAGCCTTCAATCGGTTCGGCGGCACCGTCCACCGGCACATTCGGGATATCTTTTAGCGTGACCACCTTCATGACGGCTCTCCCCTCGTTAAAACTTCCTGCCTAGCGAGGGCAGATTAACGCATCGATACACCCAGATGCTTCAGTATTTGTCTAGCCGCTGCCGCCGGCTGTCAAAATAAGCCGGCAGGCGTCTGCCGCGGCTCGTAATGGCCGAGCGAGGGCCGGGTTCGCGATCGATCGGAGGGATGCCAGAGACCGATCACAGCACCGAGTCGACCCATTCGTAGAGCTTGCTTTTGGGAAGCGCGCCGATCTTGGTGGCAGCGACCTTCCCGTCCTTGAACAGGATCATCGTCGGGATGCCGCGCACGCCATATTTGGTCGGCGATTTCGGGTTTTCGTCGATATTGACCTTGGCGACGGTCAGCTGCCCCGCTTTCTCGGCCGCGAGGTCTTCGAGAAAGGGTGCGATCATCTTGCACGGGCCGCACCATTCGGCCCAGAAATCGACCAGCACCGGCCCCTCGGCCTCAAGTACTGCGGTGTCGAAATTGCTGTCGGTGACGGCGGTCGGCTTCATTGCGGTGGTCCTTCTCTAGGGCTTGCGCGGAGATAAGGGGTGCCCAGAAACCGGCGTCAAGGCGCGTGGGCCGCAAGCCGGTCGGGGCTGATCGGCATCAACAGCGGGGCTTGCGTCCATAAGAGGGCGCAACGGATATCGCGGCCGGGATAGATCCGCGCCAACGCGGCGCGGTAGATCGCGAGCTGCCGAAGGTAGAGTGGCGCCACTTCGTCCTCGCTCGACGGCACCGGGCGCATCGTCTTGAAATCGACGATCAGGACCCGATCCTCGTCGACCACCAGACGGTCGATCTGGCCCGACAGGGCATGGCCGCCGACGAGGCCGACGAGCGGCACCTCGGCCTGCGAGCAAGGACCAAAGAGTGCCGCGAATTCGGGGTGGTCGAGCACCGCCATGATTTCGCGGTGAATGTCGTCCTGCTCCTCAGCCGGCAAGGCATGGGTCGGCAATGCCAGAAAGCGCTGCGCCGCGACAGCGCGCTCGGCTGGCGGCAATTCCGGCAGGCCCTGCAGCAAGCGGTGAACGAGGAGCCCTCGTTTGAAGCGGTCGCGACCTCGGGTGTTGAGCGGTGACAGGACCGGCGGCTCCTCATCGCCCGGCCGCGACGGAAACAACGGTCGCGGCGGGTCGGGTTCGAGCGGAGGCGGTCGCATTGCCCAATCGGGCGCCGGCCGGTCGGGTGCCGCGGCGGCGACCAAGGGCTCGGGTTGCGGCGGCACTGTCTGCGGACATTCGATGCGCAGCCCTTCCCCAAACCAGCCCTCGGCCTCGCCGATCAGCGGTCTGGTATCGAACGCAAATGGCTGGGCGCCATCGTGCAGGCCGGCCCGGCACAACGTATGCCAGCAAACGTCCTGGGGTCTTTTCAGCGTCTGCCAGCCGCAGATGTAGAGACGATCCTGCGCCCGGGTCAGGCCGACGTACAAAAGCCGGCGATATTCCTGCAATTGGCGGTCGCGCCACGCCGATTTTTCGGCGCCATAAAGCGAAGCGGCATGATCGCCCGGCGGCTTCCATAATGGCAGCTCGTCGGGTTTGCTCCATAAGAGGGCGACCCTCTGGTCGGGAACCGAGATCGTATCGGGGAGAAATACGACGGGCGCTTCGAGCCCCTTGGCGCCATGCACGGTCAGAACGCGGACCTCATCGCGCGGCCGTGCTGCAAAATCGCGTTTGACCTCGGTCTCTGCAGCGGTCAGCCAGCGCAGAAAGCCCTGCAGCGAGGGCGGATGCTCGTGCTCATAGATGAGCGCCAGTGCCAAAAACTCTTCGACCGGATCTTCGGCTTCAGGACCAAGGCGATGGAGAAGCGCGCGGCGGCCGCCATGGCAACCGAGAATTTCGGCATAGAGTTCGTAAGGGGGGACGAAATCGGCGCGGGCGAGCCAGGCGGAAAGCCGGTTTGCGGCGCTGCGCAATTCGGCGCTGGTCTCGGTGCGGGTTCGCAACCGGTTCCACAAGGTCTCGCGATCGCGCGCATAGCAGAGATCGAACAGCGTCTCCTCGTCGATGTCGAAAAGCGGGCTCTTCAGCACCGCCGCCAGATTCAGATCATCCTCGGGGAGCAGCAGAAAACGGCCGAGTGCTGCGAGGTCCCGAACCGCCAGTTGCTCGGTCAACACCAGGCGGTCGGCGCCGGCGACCGGAACGTTGTGATGCTTCAGCGCGCGCAGCAGCTCGCCGACAAATTCATTGCGGCGGCGCACCAGCACCATGATGTCGCCCGGCCGCAACCCCCGAGCGCGTGCCTCGAGGCGCTCGCCATCCGCAAGCCACCGCGCCACTGTCGCGGCAATGGCGCGGGCAAGCCGGGCATGTGGTTCGGCGACGCGCTTGTAGGCGAGCGGCAGTTCGTCGCCAATCGCCTCCTCGGCGGGCGTGGGGCAGACCGCCGGCCACAGCTCGACCACCCCGGCATGACCGCTGCGCTCCGCAAAATGCCGTATATCATGGCCGTCGAGCGCCACGCCGGCGTGCGCTTCGGGACGACAAAAGATCGCGTCGACCGCCGCCAAGACCGGTTCGGTCGAGCGAAACGAGATCTCGAGCGGCAGCTCGAGCCAGTCTTGACGGGCGGCGTTGACCCGGTCACGGAAATGCCGCCGCATGTCCAAAAACGCCTGCGGGTCGGCGCGCTGAAAGCTGAAGATCGACTGCTTCATGTCGCCGACCGCAAAGACGGTGCGGATCGCTGCGCGCGCGCCCTCGCCGGCAAAAAACTCCTCCGCCAAGGCGGCGACGATCTGCCATTGCTCGGGGTTGGTGTCCTGCGCCTCGTCGATCAGAATGTGGTCGATACCGCCGTCGAGCTTGAACAACACCCAAGGTGCCACACCCGGCCGCCGCAACAGGTTGAGTGCCACAGATACGAGATCGTCGAAATCGAGCACCCCTCTGAGCCGCTTGGCGGCGTCATATTCGTGCAGCAGCCGCTCGCCGAGCCGGGCCAGAGCGCAACTCGCCTCACGTACGACGAGGGCGGCGCGCGCCTCGTCAAACCGGCGCACCCGCGCCGCCTCGGTTTTCAGCACCGCCTCGGCGTCGCAGCCGCCTCTACCCGCCGCCTTCGCCGTGTCCTTGGTGACAAGGCGCCTTTTGATCTCCCGCTTTTCGGTCAGATACACGCCGAGATAGGCGTCGATCATCGACGCGCGCCGCTCGCGGGCGGCGCTCCATTCGCTGAGAATCCTGCCCGTCTCGCGATCGCTGACCGAGCCGCGGCACAGTATCGAAGCGGCGGCGGCGAGCCCGTCTTCATCGCCGGCGCCGGCCGCGCAGAAATCGGTCACCAGCCGATCGAGCGTCAGGCCGTCCGCCACCCCCAGCGCCGACGATAACTTCTGCCGCAACGCCCGATGCCCGCGGGACAGGGCTGCGCGCAATCGGCCCCGCTCTTGGGCGAGCGCCTGCATCAATTCGGCAAAGCGTTCCTCGGCTGTGTAGTCGGCGACCACAGCGAGCGCCTCGCGAAGCTCGGGGTCGACACCCTCGCGCGCGGCAATGATCACGCGCTGCGCTGCCTCGGCCAATAGTTCGGCCGCACCCCGTTTCTCGATCACCGCAAATTCTGGCGATACGTCGGCCTCGAGCGGGAAGCGGCGGAGGAGGGTTTGACAGAACGCATGGATCGTCGAGATCTTGATGCCGCCAGGCGCGTCCAGAACCAGCGCGAACAGCCGGCGGGCGCGGGCGATCAGGGCTTCATCAGCAAATTCCCCGGTCAAGGACTGCAGCCTTTGAACCAACTCACCCTCGGGCAAGGTCGCCCAACCGGCGAGCACATCGTCGAGCCGGTTCGCCATCTCGGCCGCGGCGGCGCGGGTGAAAGTGAGACACAGGATCCGCGCTGGATCGGTGCCGTCGAGCATCAGCCGCTGCAACCGCTCGGTCAGCACCGTGGTCTTGCCGGTCCCGGCCGAAGCCGCGACCCAGACCGACGCGCGCGGATGAGCCGCCGCGCCCGCGTGGATCGCCGCTACCATTCCTCAGCCTCGTTGCGGCCCAGCCTCTCGAGGTGCTCGTAATCCGAAAAACGCGGCCGGCGGGCGGGTACCGGGGAGGCGAGGTAGGGTGTATCGCGATCATCAAAGCGAGCGATCAGTGCCCGCACTTTGTCGCTAACTCGATCGATCAACTCCGCCGGATTGCCGTCACCGATCGCGTAGCGCTGCCCGGCCGGCGCTCGCCCGCCGAGCTTCCAATATTCGAGGGCGGCCGGTGTGCCGCTGAGCTCGCCAAAACTGCCGTCCCGCAGGATCGCGGCTTCGAGTGGCAGTTGCGGCGCAAAGCCGCTCGCGACCGCCCGCTTTGTCGGGAGCGAGCCGGTCTTATAATCGATCAGCAAAAATTCTTGCGAAGCCAGGCGATCGATGCGGTCGGCGGTAGCCACCAATTCGAACGTGCCGCCGGGCAGGCCACTTAAGGTCAGCCCGCCCTTGAGCTCGCCAAAACTCTCGAGCGTCGTGGCGCGGTGCGCCGCCTCTTCGTCGATTATCCACCGGGCGATCCGTTTAAAGCGCGGCCACCAGAAAGCCCAGGCTCCCGGCCGCGGCAACACATCGGCGAATTGGCGATGGCCGATCGCCAAGAGCTCGGACAGCGGATCGTCGGGCAGATTGCGTGGAAACCGGCGGATGAACTCGGCCAGTGCGGCATGGACGCGGATACCGAGATCGGCCCGGCCGGGATCGGCGTCGATGTCGTCGAGGGCCTTTAACTGCAGGATGTGTCGGGCATAGATCGCATAGGGGTCGCCGAGCCAAGTCTCGATCTGGGTGACCGACAGCTGGCGCGGACGCGC
>DASXMC010000180.1:0-3148 GCA_036495885.1 Allostellaceae bacterium
GATTCGCCCTGCTGTTTCTGGCGCCCGACGGCGGTGCGCAGGCTGACATTGATACCGTAGCGTTCGAGCGTGCGGGCCAACTCTTCGCCCTCGGGGCCGGGTTCGGGCATATGCTGAGAGCCGACGGCGACGATCACCACCTGACGCGCACGCTGCAGAAACGGCATGCCGAGGGCCACGGTCAGGGCGGTTTCGGTGCTGCCGTTCCAGGCGATCGCGATCGTATCGCCCATTGTCGAGGGAGCGTTCGGCGGCACCATCAGCACCGGCCGCCCGCTCTCAAACAGCGCGTCCTCAAGCGTGGCCTCGGCGATCGAAGCAAGCTTCTCGGGCTGCTCGACAATGATCAAGTCAAAGACGCGGCCGATCAATCCGACGACGGCGTTCTGGCGACCATCCTCTTCGCGCCACGACGCGCTTGGGCCGTTATGCCCCGGGGGCAGCGGCCCGACCGGCACGCCGTTAGCGCTCATGAACTCCCGGAACAGCCGCCGCGCCTGGTCGCGCCGCTCGTGGCCCTCGCGCTCTAGGGTGCGGTCGACCTCGGACGAGATGGAAAATCCCATCTCACCACCAAAAACGACGGCATATTCGGTGGTCAGGCTGTGCAATCCGACGATGTGGCTGTCAAAGCGTTGCGCCACCTTCATTGAGGCGTCGAGCACCGGGGTGGCGTTCCCGTCGCCGACCACGGCCAATAGATTCTTCATGATGCGATTCCCTGTTGCGTGCTCGTCTCGTGCCAGCGCGAGCTTCGTTGTCCAATTTTCTACACGATTGTGCACCCGCTGACGAGAAATGGCGATGCCCATTGAGAGACCCGGTAAAAAGCTTCATCATTACGTGTATGAAGGCCCAGCCATGCTCGGGCGATTTTTTGCCGATCTGTGAAACCAATTCCTCGGCAGGTGTTGATGGCGGAAGAACCGCAGAATAAAGTTTTGCACCTCAACTTGCCGGCGCTTCTCGTCGTTTTGTGCGTTGCGGCGACGGTTGCCGCCAACGGGCAGACACTACCGGCCGACAAGTTGCCGCGGTTCGCGAGCTTGCGATCGGACCAGGTCAATCTGCGGATCGGTCCCGGCGAGAATTACCCGATCGAATGGGTTTTCAAACGCCGGGACATGCCGGTCGAGATCATCGAACAGTTTCAGAATTGGCGCCGGGTGCAGGATTGGCAGGGCGACAAGGGATGGGTGCTCGATCGCATGGTTACTACCAAGCGCCAAATCGTCGTCGAGGGCTCAGTTCGCGGGCTCCATAAAGAGCCCGATCCCGCTTCGCCGCTCATCGCCCGCGCGGAGCCCGGGGTGATCGCCAAGCTGATCGATTTAAAAGGGCCCTGGTGCCATATCCAAGCCGGTGCCTATCGCGGCTGGGTGCGGCGGGACGAGGTCTGGGGTGTGTTTCCCGGCGAGACCCTGGAATAGCGCAGCAACCGACAATCCCCGGGTTGATGACGATGGACGTGCTGAGTGTCGCGCGCAATGCTGCGACCTGGCGGGCCGATTGGCTGTGGGCCCTACCGCTGATCGCCGCGACCGTCGTCATCCATGTTCTCGGCCTGGCACTTCTGCACGAGCGGCTGGCTGACGCGGTGAGCCGCGTTATCGCGCGTCGGCATTTCACGGCGATGTTTGCTGCCGGCTTAGGTATCGCGGTGGTGCTGGTCGCCATCCTGCACGCAATCGAGGCCTGGGTGTGGGCGGGTGCCTATTGGCTGCTCGGAGCACTTCCCGATCTTGCGACATCCGTACTGTTCTCCGTCGGCGCGATGACGACCTACGGGGGCAGCGGTGTTGATCTGCAACAGCGTTGGCGGCTGATGGGCGCGCTCGAAGCGTTGAACGGGATGATCTTGTTCGGATTGACGACCGCCTTTCTGTTTTCGATGATCCAGCAGGTAATGATCGCCAGCCGGCAGCGGCGGCACGGCCATTGATCTCGTCGTGCCGCCAACGCCTAATGCGGTGCGGCATCACCAGCGAGGAAGCGCCCGATGTTGTTCAAATGCCTGCCGCCCGGTGCACCGATCCCGGGTCGTTTTCCCGGCCCGGCACATCCCCGCGGAAGATGGTTCACGGTCGACATTCACTGCCATGTGGTGACCCCCAAAGCGGCCGAGATGGTCGCCGGCAATCAGGGCGCCACGCGTCACCCGCGCGAAATCTACGCCAACGATCGCACCCGCGAGGTCAACCGCCAGCAGGCCGAACGCAACCGCGTCCAATTCACCTCGGTGGAAAATCGGCTTGCGGATATGGACCTCATGGGGATCGACATTCAAGCGATCTCACCCTCGCCAAACCAGACCTATTACGGCGCCGACCCCGATCTCGGCATCGCCACGGCGCGCGTCGTCAACGACAACCTTGCCGAGATTGCGTCACGCCATCCCGACCGCTTTGTGCCGCTCGGCACAGTACCGTTCCAAGCGCCCGAACTCGCCGTAGAGGAACTCGATCGGCTGCACAAATCGCTCGGCTTCCGCGGCATCGAGATCGCCACCAATGTCGGCGGCGAGGATCTGTCGGCCGAGCGTTTTCGCAAGATCTTTGCACGCATCGAGGAACTCGGTCTCCTGGTCTTTATGCATCCGACCGGGTTCCCGGAGGCGCGCCGGTTTGGCGACCATTACCTCGTTAACGTGATCGGGAACCCGCTCGACACTACGGTCGCGGTTCATCACCTGATCTTTGGCGGCGTGCTCGACGACCACCCCAATCTAAAGCTGGTTCTGGCGCATGGCGGCGGGTATCTGCCGGCCTATTCCGGCCGCATCGACCACGCCGCCTCCGCTCGTCCCGACGCATGCGAGCAAATCCATCGCATGCCGACGACATATCTGAGGCGGCTCTATTTCGACACCATCGTCTACACCCATCACCAGCTCGAATATCTCGTCGCGCAATATGGCGCCGATCATGTGCTGATGGGCACTGATTACCCTGCCGACATGGGCGAGGTGGATCCGATCGGCTTTGTCGAGAGTGCCAAAGGTCTCGAGGACGCCGAGCGCCGGGCGATCCTCGGCCGCAACGCAGCGCGCCTCCTGAATATCGAGATCCCCGGATCGCCGACGTGATCGGCGCCTGCAACCGACTCGCGCCGCACACCGGCGAAGCAGGCCGTGAAGAAACCTGCCGGT
>DASXMC010000181.1:0-2991 GCA_036495885.1 Allostellaceae bacterium
TCTGCGCGCGCGTTCGCCGCGATTGCGGTGGTTCCACCAGCGCCCTGCCGGCGCCAGCAATCTGCGGCAGGGTGATCTGTGGGGCAGCGATGTCGTGGTGACGACCTCGCGCGGCGCCGGCAGCACGCTCGCGATCGCCGAATATGCCGTCGCCGGGATATTGTATTTTGCCAAATGCCTCGATCGCGTCGCTCTCGACCGCGAGGCCGGCGCCTTTGACCATCGTGCCTACCGCTCGCTGCTGCTCGACGGCAAGACCGTTTGCGTCGTCGGCGCCGGCGGCATCGGTCAGGATGTCGGCCGGCTGTGCGCCGGGCTCGGGATGCGGGTCGTCGGGACCCGCCGCTCGCCGCAAAGCAATGCACCACTGCCGCCGGGGTTCAGCGAGATCGGCGGCCCTTCCGATCTCGATCGCTTTCTGGGGCAGAGCGAGTTTGTGGCGATCTGCTGCCAATGGACACCTGAAACCGACCGGCTGTTTGACGCCGACCGGTTCGCGATGATGCAACCTGGTGGCGTGCTGGTAAATGTCGCGCGCGGCGAGATCGTCGACGAGGATGCGCTCTTTGATGCGCTGCAGCGCAATCACCTGCGCGGTGTGGCTCTTGACGTCTATGTCGGGGAATTCGAGCACCCGCCGCCGGCTCGCTTGTGGTCCGACCCGAGAGTGTTGGTAACGCCGCATGTCTCGGGATCGACCGACGAGAACCGGCATGGGGCAATCGACATTTTCTGCGAAAATCTGCGCGCCTACCTCGATGGCCGCCCGCTGCGCAACATCATCGATTGGCAGCGCGGCTATTAGTGCGATAGGGGACCCGTGCCGCGCATCTCGGCGATTGCCTGCTCGACCTCTTCGTCGGTCCAGCCGAGCCCGATCAACTCCTCGCGAGCGACAGACCGCCCGGGGTCGAGCAAGGCCGAACGCAGATAGGCTGTCCGCGCTTCGGCGATCCGTCCCTGCAGCTTCAGCGCGTAGCCGAGCTGCAAAGGGGCGTCGGCTGAATGCGGGTTCAGGCGAAGCGCTCTCCGGTAAGCTGTTTCCGCTTCCGCAACCTTCCCGTTTTCCTTCAGGGCGTGCCCGTATTGTATCCAGATCCCGGGACCCCTTGGCAGGATTCGCAGCGCCTCGCGGTAGTGCCGGACGGCAAGCTCCCACTGTCCGGCGTCGCGCGCGCGGTCGGCTCTCAAGAACCTCACCTCGCCGGCTCTGGTCGCGCGCAGCCACGAGCCATGTTGGCGCTGCACGAAGCGCCGGAGCTTGAACCAGGGACGGAGAATTTCATGACCAAGCAAACTGCCGGTCGCGCCCCGCTCCAGCGGAGGCGGGTCGATCGCAGCGGGTTGAAACCCGGCTTTACGCCAATGCTCCCACAGCGCCTGGTCAAGCCGATTCCGGGCGTGAATCGTGTAGCGCATAGCCGGCGATAGTGAAGCGGACGTCACCAGGCGCCATCCGGTTTGAGCCTGCAACTCGGCCGCGGTATTGCGACGCGGCGCGGCGGGGGGCACACCCAGATCAGGCGCGATCGCCGCGATCACGCGATCGCAATCGGTATGCTCCCCAACAAACCAGAACCCAGCCAGCATCTGATTGAGAATACGATGTTTTTGCTCGTCCGCCATCAGCAGCCGCGCTCGTCGGGGGATCTCCAGCCAACGTGAGAGTAGGAAATCAGCCATAAAATTAGGTTGCAGCGCGCGAAAATGGAGATCGAAACTATAAGTCCCCAGACCTTTGGCGATATTGTCCATCATGCTCCAATTGTAGTAAGAGACGTGAAATTCTAATGGGTCGCGCAACAAGAGAATGCGCCGGATCTCGTGGCCGGGAAATAAGTTCTCAACCGATCGAGTAATATTATGTCCGGCAATTATGCGAGCACGGGCGGGATCGGGGAGATCTTCGGGGCTGGTGCGCCGCCCGAGCCGCATCTTGTGGTAAGACCGCCAGAAGACGCCCGGCGCACAATGTTCGGCGAAATGCTGCTGGATAGTCTGTCCGGCGGTCTTCGGAATATGCAGCAGAAAATAAATCGGCTCGGCGGGGCTTGGAGCTGACCGGCCTGGTAACAGCTCGCCGCGGACATTCCCGATCGGTTGTTGGGTGTCGGCACCGCCGCGGCGCGGGTCGTTGGCGGGATAAAAGCGGGCGAACTGGTCGACGACGGCGCGCATGCGCGTCATGTCGTTTTCCGGTCGTATGGCTGTGCCGGTCACGGGGAAATGACCCCAAGGTTCATCCGCCGGCGGAGCCCATCCGTCACGGCGCGCGCTCGCCCCAGGTGATCTCGATTTAGATTATGCGGGCACGGCACTCGCCAAAACCGATCGAGGCGAAGCCGGGTTTATGGCAATGCGCGCGAAGGATCGCCTCGTCGCCGTTCTCGAGAAAGGTGCGCCTCTCGCCCGATTCGAGGGTCGTGGCGCGGGCACCGTCCTCGCTCAGCTCCATCAGGCTGCCCCAGCCCTCGCGGCTCGGGCCGGAAATCGTGCCGGTGCCAAAGAGATCGCCCGGGCGCAAATTGCATCCGCCGCTCGTGTGGTGCGCGACCAGCTGCGCCAGGGTCCAATAGAGATCGGTCGTATTGCTGGCCGACATCCGATGCGGCGCCAGCCCCTTCGACCGCAAGCCTTCGGTCGACAGAAACGCTTCGAGCGCGATGTCAAAGCCGCCCTCGCGCTGGTCACTCTCGTCCCATAGATATGGCAAGGGGCGTGGGTCGCCCTCCGGCCGCGCCGGCTGCGTCACCCGGAATGGCGCTAACGCTTCGGCGGTGACGATCCACGGCGACACGGTCGATCCGAAATTCTTGCCGAGAAACGGCCCTAGCGGCTGCGATTCCCAGCCCTGCACGTCACGCGCCGACCAGTCGTTGACAAGGCCGAGACCAAAGATGTGCTCCGCCGCGCGGCCGATCGGGATCGGTTCGCCTTGGGTGTTGCCGGGGCCGACCCAGACCGCGAGCTCGAGCTCGTAATCGAGCTTTT
>DASXMC010000182.1:0-1680 GCA_036495885.1 Allostellaceae bacterium
CCGAAATGGCGGGTCACCGCCGCCATCACTGCTCGGGCATAGTGCTCGATGGCCGGCACGTCGCCGGTGTAATGCGCCGGAAAACCGCCGCCGATATTGACCATGCGCAAATCGATATCGGCTTTGGCCAACAGCGAGAACATCCGAGCTGCAGCGCCGATGGCACCATCCCACTGGCGGAGATCGGTTTGCTGCGAACCGACGTGAAATGATACGCCGTAGGGATCAAGACCGACATCCCGCGCCCGCCGCAGCAAGTCGACCGCCATCCCTGGCGCGCAGCCGAATTTTCGCGACAGCGGCCATTCGGCGCCCTGACAATCGACGAGGATGCGGCAGAACACCTGTGAACCTGGCGCCGAGCGAGCCAATTTGTCGAGTTCGTGTGCACTGTCGAACGCGAACAGCCGCAGACCGGCCTCGTAGGCAAACGCGATGTCTTTTTCCTTTTTGATGGTATTGCCGAACGACAAGCGCTCTGCCGTCGTACCGTTTTGCAGGCATAATTCGATCTCGCCGCGGCTCGCCACATCGAAATTGGCGCCCTTGCGCTCGAGCATCGCCACGACCGCCGGCGCGGGGTTGGCCTTGACCGCGTAGTAAACCCGCGCCAACGGCAAGTGTCGGCGCAAGCTATCATAGGCCTCGGCGATGATTTCGAGGTCGACGACGAGGCATGGAGTTTCAGGCGCGTTTTCGGCGAGGAAGCGTGCAATCCTCTCATTCATTCCTGGGGGTCATCCTTCACGCAAACCAGCTTGAGCAACAGCGCCCGCTCTGCTCCCACAGGCGACGGCATAGGTTCGCCGGCACGCTTTTGGGGATTAAGCGAGCACGATAAGTGGCAAGTACCGCGCCGGTCCTACTTTCGGATCGGCAGGGTTTTGCTGCTTAGCTCAAACTACTTGGATCGATGACCCGGTTGCCCCGCCCACGGAGACGCGTACCGCGAAGGTTGGCGTCAGGCGAGGGCACCGCGCCCGTCAGTCGGATAGCAACCATATCGACCTCCCTCTCGGGACCGACCTTGCGGCCGGACGACCAAAAAGGACGCGTTACGTCGTTGCATAACCACCATGGGCCATAGGCACGTGCGAGTGCGTCAAGATCCCGATAGATACGCTGATTTCCCCTCAGCGCAAGTGACATTTCCCAAAAATCCGCGGCTTAACCAGCTTTGCTTCCCGCGTGTCGGGGCACCCCAGATCGCGGCGTCGCCGGTGACCGAGGCGGGTGTGCGCTCGCTGATGGACCAGGACGCTGCCCCCGGTCCGCAACAAGGTCGCCGGCGCCCATTCGCTCCGAACCAGGAGCCGGCATCGCTCGTGATGACTGCAATGCCGGCCATCGCATACTGGCAGCTGCCGCGCAACCCGCCGGGCAAATAGCCGATAGCCTCGTGTTCAGCCCAGCGTTTTTTCGAGCAGATCGAGGGCTGCGAGCGAAAACGCGCGCATATTGTCGAGCCGATCGGATTTACCGGTCTCGACCGTCATCGAATGCTCGCCATGAGGCCCGATCACGGCAATGCAAGAATGTCCGGCGGCGTGGCCATAGCGGCTGCCCGTCGGCCCTGCTGTGCCGGTTTCACCGAGCGACCAAGTAGTGGCGAGCTTGCCGCGGATCTTGCGGGCGAACAGCAATGCATAGGGCTCGGTCGAGGGGGTGATGCCGGTCAGT
>DASXMC010000183.1:0-3154 GCA_036495885.1 Allostellaceae bacterium
CGGCGACTGTTATCGCTCAGCGCGTAGGTGATGTTCGGAGCCGGAATGCCGTTGGAGTCCTTCAGCACCGGATCGAGGGTGACGGTGTTGTGCTCCTCCGGCAGGTCCTCGCAGATCGCCACCATGCCGGTGCGGTGGCAGTACAGCTTGCGATAGGCGCGGTGGTGTTCCGCACCCCAGGGCAGGCGACCGATCTGCATGCCGTGCACGGCGGCCATCACCGGCCCCTGACCGCGCGAGAATTCGAAGGTGTAGCCGCGCACGAACCCGCGCGAGCGGTCCGTCTCGTAGAATTCCTGGCTCCAGATGCAGTTCCCCGGACCGCGATAGCCATCGAGCAAATCGTCGAAATAGCCGGCGATGCGTGCGTAGGGATGAAACATCAGGTTCTTGCCGACCAGACCGCTGAAATTGGCAAGACCGGGGGGGAACCGCGCGGACGCGGAATTCAAGAGAATGCGGGCCGTGCCGACGGCGTTGCAGGCGAGGATGACGACTTCGGCGGGCTGGAAGTTCTCGACCCCATCCGCATCGTAGTAGACGACACCGGACGCCATGCCGTGCTCGTTGGTGGTAATCTCGCGCACCCGGCAGCGCGTGCGCAGCTCGACGCCGGCGCGGATCGCAGCGGGCCAATAGGTGATGTCGGTGCTCGCCTTGGCGCCCTGCGCGCAGCCCGAAGTGCAATGAGCAAGATTGATGCACTTGGCGCGGCCCTCGTAATCCACCGAGGCGATCGCGCTGTCGGACGGCCACCAGTGCCAGCCGAGCTTGTTGAGCCCGCGCGCCAATGTCGCCCCCGATTTGCCGAGCGGCAGCGGCGGCATCATCGGTTCGTGCGACGGATAAGCGGGATCGCCCGCCAAGCCGGACACGCCCATGATCCGGTCGTTCTCGGCGTAGAACGGCTCCAAGGTTGCGTAGTCGATCGGCCAGTCGTCGGCGACGCCGTCCAGTGTGCGCGCGCGAAAATCCGATGGATGGAAGCGCGGGAAGTGACCCGCGTACAGCACCGTGCCGCCGCCGACGCCGTTGAAGTTGGCGATCTTGATCGGCGAGTGGGCGTCGTTGATCGGATAGTCGGTATCGCGCGCACGACGGTTCGGGCTGATGTGGAAATCGTCGAGCTGACGCGCCTCCCAATCGCGAGCGGTGCTGGGATATTCCGATGGCTTCATCCAATCGCCCTGCTCGAGGCAGAGGATGTGCATCTTCGTCTCGGCCAGGCTCCAGGCCACCGCCGCGCCGGAGGCGCCGGAGCCGATGATCAGGACATCCACGGGATCGTTCATACTGGTCTTTCCCTTAGTGGCGCAGCATATTTCGAAAGACGGTTCGGAGGCGGTCGGGCTGGGCTCTGGGGAGAAGAGCCCAACTCCGCAACTGGATGCTGTCCTGCCGACTACTTCACCAACAACTCCAGAATGGCGTCGAAATATTCGTCCGCCAGCGCCCGCAACTCGTCATCGGTGCGGTCCTGCACCGGATGAGGGATGAACACCAAAGCGGGGTCAGTACCGAGCCCCTTGGCCTGCGCCTCCGCACCTTGAATAAACTCCGTCGTCGCCACGCCTACCGTCGGAATACCCCGCGCCTCAAGATCCGCCATGTCATGCGTACAGCACGATATGCAGGATCCTCAGTCGCTAAGCCCTTCGATGACGAGGTTGACTTCGGTGGCGATCTGCTGCCGCAAAGGCAACGGCGCCACTCGCGTGTTGGTCGGCTTGGCGTAGTGCTTGAACGCGATGCCGCGCTCGCCGAGCCGTTCGCCCAGCCGCTTCAGGAACACGTCGCCGCGCGCCTTGGCGATGTCGAGAATGCCGATGGTCAGCCCGTCAAGCTTATCGGGCCGCGGCAACCGCGGTCTGATCGTCGGAGATTGCTCCGATGTGGGATCGAGTAGAACAGTCAATTCCGCACCTCCTTGGTTATCGCGATGCTGCCGCGCGGCCCGCCATGCGACCAGCCGCCGATAATGCCGGAAAACATCCCGGCCCCGCCTCCGGCGCGAACGATCATCAGCCCGCCGGGACGAAACTTGTTGACAGTCTTGCCCGCGAGCGAGGCCGGGCCACCTTCGGCAATACCCTTGGCACCCGCGACCAACTCCTCGCCGGGGATTTCGCACAGCTTATACAGCTCTTCGTAGAGCCGCGTCTTCGACCAGCCGGCGCTGCGAAACGTCCGCTCGTGCTCGGGACAGATCACCAGCAGCGCGTCGCAGCACGGCGCCAGCTTGACGTTATGGATCGCCTTCAATGACTCGGCAAAACTGTGCGCCAAGCTTTCCGGCTCGCGCGATTTTTGGTCGACCATGCCTTGCAAACCAAAACCGGCAAAAACCGTGACCGCCGATTGCCCGGGCTTCATCCCGCGTTCGATCGAGAGCGGTTCCCAGCACGAGCCTTCCTCGTCCTCGGCAAAGCAGTAGGTGTATTTGCCGGGATTGCCCAGTGTCGCGCGGTCGACCTCCTGCGGCCGGCCGCCGCCGATATTGCGGATCACCAGCTGCAGGGTGCGGCCGATCGCAGCATTGGCTCGGTTGCCTTGGCCGAGCGCGTTGCCCTTGGCGTTCATGCCAATGCGGCGTCGGATCGGCCCGTTAACGACCACCACCGGACCGACGAACATCGTCGTCGCCAGCACGCCATGCATCGCAAATTCTTCTTCGAGCACGGCCTCGACCGTGGCGAGCACGACCGGCAGGTATTCCGGCTTGCACCCCGCCATCACGGCATTCACCGCGATCTTTTCCACCGTCGCCGGTTGCAAGGCCGGCGGGACCAGCCCAATCACCTCCTGCGGGTCGCGCGCGGTGCCGTCAAGCATGCGCAGCACCCGCTCCTCGGTCGGCGGCACCAGCGGCAGCCCGTCCGACCAGCCGCGCTCGTACATTGCCTCCTGCTCGTCCTCGTCTTCGCCGATGGCGACGCGGCGCGATCTGAGCCCGGTTTCGTTGAAGCGTACTTTGAGCCGTTCGATGACCCCGGGCTCGATGTTTTTGGCGCCGCAGCCTGGTCTCGAATCGGGCAGGTCCAACCCCAGACCGGCGATGCCCGCGACACGTTCCCACTCGGCGCGGTCCCAGCCAAAGGTGCGGTCGATCTCGCGCCCCTGCTCGATGCGGATCAGCGTCGGCACGATCTCGATC
>DASXMC010000184.1:0-4770 GCA_036495885.1 Allostellaceae bacterium
GAGTAGTTTCCGAGCCTGCTGACGATATTCCCTTTCTATATAGCCGGATAGCTGGTCCTGGAGCGGCTGACGACGAACAAAAATCGGGGGAAAGTCTGTGCACGACATTCCGCGAGCGGAGTCCTCGCCGAGCCGCGCAACGGCTGTATTCGAAGCTAACCTGCTTCCTTCATGGTGCTGGGTGGCACGACAATCGAAGATCTTGCCGATCGCCTCGACCATATCGTGACCGGAACAGCGGTAGAGTCGCATCAACGTCACGTTTGGCTGCTCGCCGAAATATAGATGGGGAAGCAGAAAAACATTCGACACTACGAGTTCGAGCGCAGCCCCACCATCCGCGGCCTTCCCCGGACGCTCGCGGGTGATAGCATCAGGGGCCCTTTGTAGTCGTGATCTGGGATCTCTTGCGACGCTGGAGGGCGTTGCTACCGGAAGACGGGCTGTTGGTGGGCGGTATGGTTGGCAGATCCCTCGATCGGGTGCTTATCCATGATAGGTCTCCTGTTAAACATCACGGTCCGCGGGTGCGGACCTGCCCGTGGAAGCATGTGAGTAAACCGATATTCCTTGATCCCGGAACCGGCCTCATCGACGCCCATCCCTTAGGCTTACGTGATTGAAAATACTTCAATTTAGAGTTGAAGTTCTCAAATCATGATCCGCTCGACCTCATCGAGGCTGACATCGTCGCGCCGGCGATCCTAAAACTGGGTCGTACGCGTAGAGGCATGGTTCGCCATGGCCGCAGCCTGTTCAAGCGTGCCGCCGTTCTTGAGATAGGCGGTGATCCCGGTTGCCCGAAAGCTGTGGTTGCCGAGCTTGGTGGCGATGCCGGCCGCGGACGCGCGCCGGCGGATCATCGCATAGGCGTTCGCCTGAGGTAGCACCGTGCGTGTCAGCTTGTCTGTGCCGCGACCGATCGTGCGGAACAGCGGCCCCTTGGGATCGTCGCGCAGACCCGCGCCGTCGAGATAGGCGGTCAGGTATTCCTCGAGGTTGTGATGGCACGGCATCGCGTGCCGTTTGCCGCCCTTCTCGCGCAGCCGCACCCACAGCCGGCGGTTTTGCGTGTAGACATCCTCGACCACCATGCCGAGCGCCGCGCCAATCCGGGCGAAGGAATAGACCATCAGCCCGATCAGCGCGCGGTCGCGCAGGCCGACATGTGTCAATGTGTCTATGCTGTCGAGCAGCGCGCGCGCCTCGGTCGGATCGAGCACCGGCGTTTGCCCACACGTTACGACGTGTCGGGGCCCTCGCACTGACCCGGCCGGATTGACCGGCACGAGCTGGCCGGTGACGAGCCAGTCGAAAAGATGGCGGATCGCGGCGAGCCGCTGCTTGACGCTCGGCGCCGAGCGCTCGCGCGTCCTGGCCTCGATCCAGGTAGCAACGTGCGCTGGCTGGACGGCGGCGATAGACGTCACGCCGGCATCCGCGCACCAAGCCAGAAATTCCTCCGCGGCGCGGGCGTAGGCCCGGCGCGTGTGCGAGTTGCGGATGTTGGCGGCGAAGAATTCGAGGAAACGCATCGAGGTGCGCTCGCCGGCGGCGGCGGCGAGCGTTGGGAGAGTGGCTGAGGTAATCGGGACGAGCTGGGTCACGGATACCGTTCGTTGTAACGGGTTCGGTAATCATGGAAGCGGGCTCGCATCGCCATTTCGGTCGCAAGACTCTCGGCGCCGGCTTTGTCGATGTTGTCGCTGCCCTCGGCACGGGCGTCTCGGTGATCCTCCCAAGCCTGATGATAGGCATCGATCAGCGAATCGTCGTCGAGCGTCGCCAGATTTTTGGCAAAGCGATCAATGGCGTGCAGTTGTGCGCCGGTGAGCATGTGTCGGGGTTCCTTCCTAGCGCACTATAGCAGCTTCAGCATGTCCGATAAGGGACATTATCATGTATAAGAAACCCGGCTGTGTTAGGCCGCAGGTGTCATTTTGAGAATTAAGTGGCGCAGGATTTGAGGATTATTTGGCGCACGCGGCCCGCACCGCCCTGTCCTTTATTGGACGTGTCCATCAAACGACCGATGAGCGGTCACCTTCGAAATGTCCGGCAATCTTAGCCCAAGGACGCCAAACCGGACGGCATGATTGTCGGGCGGAAAAGTGGACCGACAGCTTGCCGCGTCATCGGAACCTGTCCAGCTCCGCCACATAGCGTTCAAAAAACGCCGCCATTTAATTTTCAAAATGACACGCTCGACGACCATCGTCTGCACATGTTCTGTTTTCGAATGTGACCCGCTTCTGAAGGGCGGTCTAAGGTGCCCGACCTTGCGGTCCCCACTCGGCTTCCTATGTCACCCACAGTGCAACGAGGTGATCCCGGCTAGAGCGAATCCGCTGGACCGAGCCAGTGGCTCGCTGCCGATGGCGTGACGAACCCCACGACGTAGCGAGAACGGCTCCACGCTGGAGCGCCCACCCGAATCGCTTAGCGGCACCAGATTTGCGATAGTACCAGAGTTGAGGTCACGGGCACTTGCCGGTCCGCTCTGTATCGAACGGATGGGTAGCGATCCAGTGTCGGGCGATTTCGGCGCGCCGCGTGATCCACACCCACTCGTGCCCGGCAGCGTAATCGAGAAACCGCTCGAGCGCCGCGGTGCGGCCGGGTCGCCCGGCAAGGCGGCAATGCAGGCCCACCGACATCATGCGCGGGCGGCGCTCGCCCTCGCGGTAAAGCACGTCGAAACTGTCCCTCAGATAAGCGAAGAACTGGTCGCCGGAATTGAACCCTTGTGCTGTAGCAAAGCGCATATCGTTTGAGTCGAAGGCGTAGGGGACGATCGGCTGCGGCTGACCGGTGCTGGTGTCCCCAGTACGGCAGATCGTCGGCATAGCTGTCGGCATTGTAGATAAAACCCCCTTCTTCGGCGACGAGCCGGCGGGCCGGCGGGGCGAGCCTTCGGACTGCAGTTTGGCCGCCCGGTCCGCATCGGGCGAAACGTCTGGATCGGAGCGGGAGCGATCATCCTACCGGCGTTTCCATCGGTGATGATGCGCTGATCGGTGCAGGGTGTTATCGGGCAGGCTGAGACGGTCAGAAATGAGGGATTGGCGGATTGGCGGAGGGAGATGGATTCGAACCCTCAGTCCCCCGGCCGCAGTGAGCTCTGCGTCGCGGTGTGGTTCTAAGGGCGACGGAGCGAGCATCGTAGTTCAGCGCGATTTCTGCTGCTGGGCGAGCCATTCCACCGAGCCCTTGGCCCACTCGGTTTGGACAGGCCGCGGTTGGTTACGGCGCCGCTCAGCCTCTTCGGCCATTCGCCGGTAGTATTCGAACATGTTCTGGCCGGGGAAAGGCTTCTTGAACCAGTCGAGAAACTGGGCGGTGGAGTCGACCTGGTCGTCGTGCTTGCCCTTCGGAAACACGGTCATCTCGTGCAGGTATTCGGCAAGCCATGGTGCGGTTTCGGGGAGGTGGACAAAGCCGCTCTCGATGATCCCGGTCTGGGCGTGCAGCCGCATGATCTTGTCGCATTCGGGCTGGTAGCGGGTGACCGCATGGCAGCCCTCGGCGATCAATTCTTGGATCAGCTGGGTACCGGAGGCCTTGTCCTCGATCAGTACGACATTGGCGTTGAACAGGCTCTGCTGCTCGCGCGCCGCGCGTTTTAATGCCGGATATTCGAGGCGGCGCCGTAGCACGCCCAGCAGATAGAGGTTTTTGCCGTTGATCCCCCAGGTGGTGCAGACGCTGTAATCGCTAAGCTCGGTCGCCTTGTTGGCGGTGTCCCAGCTCTGCACGATGCGTTCGAAGCGTTCCGGCAGATCCTTTGCGCGGTAGCGTTTGAACCAGTCGGCCTTGACCAGACCGCCGCCAAGCGGGGCCGGGGTTTGCTGGTACTGGCCGGCGAAATTGTATTCGCTGATCGTGCGGCGGATACGATCGAGGGTGGCAAGCGGCTCGCGCGCGGGATGCAAGGCCTCGCCCGGATGGCGAGTGAAAGATCTGGGTCCCCAGATCGTGTCGATCTCGTGCCGTTCGTCACTCTCGGCGATCGCCGGAAAGCACACGACCTCCCACGGCTCCTGGCCGAGGACATGGCCGACGAGGTCATCCTCGTGCAGGCGCTGCATAATGATGACAATGGCGCCGTGTTGCTTGTCGTTTTGGCGGCTGTAGAGGGTGTGGTCGTACCAGTCGTTGGCGGCCTGACGCTGGCTATCAGAAAGTGCCTCTTCGGGTTTTAGGGGATCATCGATCAGGATGATATCGGCACCGCGCCCGGTCAGCACCCCGCCATTCGAGGTGGCGAGCCGATAGCCCTGGGCGGTGGTCACAAACTCCTGCACCGCCTGGCGGTGGGCGGCGAGCCGGGTCCGGAAGATCCGCCGATACCACGGGCTCATCATGATGCCACGGCAGTCGCGGGCGAGCTTGTCGGAAAGGTCCTGGGCATAGCTGACGCACAGCAGCTGCGCCGAGGGGTCGTGGCCGAGACACCAGGCCGGAAACGCGATCGAGGCCAGCAGCGATTTCAAGTGACGCGGTGGCAGGTTGATGATCAACCGCCGGATCTTGCCTTGGCGCACTGCGGCGAGCTTGGCGGCAATGACCTCGATGTGCCAATTTACCGCGAACGCGGCCTGTGGGTTGAGATCGGAGAAGCAGCGCTGAGCGAAGTAACAGAAATCCGCGCGCAGGATTGCATCGTATTCGCGGGGCGAAAGGTTCTGCATGGCCGTTCATTCCGGGTGGTCGCGCAGCCGCGCCTTGATCTGTTGGATGATCTCTTGGTCAGCCTCGGTGAAAGCCGAC
>DASXMC010000185.1:0-2491 GCA_036495885.1 Allostellaceae bacterium
GTAGGCGTCGAGCCCGACCTCCTGGCCCGCGACCGCCGCCGCGATCACCGGCAGGGTCGCCGCGGTGCGGCCGAAATTTGCCCGCCCGATCGTCTTGTGGTGCGAGATTACGACCGGCACCCCGGCGGCGCGCCCGACCGCAAAGCTCTCCTCGAGGCTATCGAGCACATGCTCGCCCTCGTTGCGCATATGCGTCGTATAGAGCCCGCCCGCGGGGCGCAACAGCTGCGCCAGGGCCTCGATCTCGGCGGGTGGGGCATGCTCGGCCGGGGCATAGGCAAGGCCGCTCGACAGCCCGATCGCCCCGGCGTCGAGCGCCTCCTGCAGCAGTTTGCGCATATGCTCGATCTCGGCGGCTTCGGCTGGCCGGTCGAGCGCGCTCATCGATCCGACCCGCAGGGTCGAGTGGCCGACGAGGCACGCGGCGTTGACCGCGGGCGGATCGCGGTCGAGGGCGGCGAGATAATCGGCAAACCGGGGATAGCGGTAGTCGGCGGCCTCGCCGATCAGATCGAGCGGCGGCGGCGGCATGTGGTCGATCGCGAGCGGCGCCAGGCTGAGCCCGCAATTGCCGGTGACGACGGTGGTGACCCCCTGGCTCGCCTTTGCCGTCATCTCCGGGGTCGCGAACAAGGCGCGGTCGTCATGGGTGTGCACGTCGACAAACCCGGGGGCGACGATCTTGCCCGCCACGTCGATTTCGCGCGCACCGGTCGTCCTGGCGACGGTGCCGATTTCGGCGATGCGGTCGCCGGCAATCGCGACATCGGCACGAAACCGCGGCCGCCCGCTGCCGTCGATAACCTCGCCGCCGCGCAGGATAAAATCGCTCATGCTCGTCCTGTCGAACCGAGGTGGATGGAGCCGTTAGCTTACAAGGAAACGCAGGGTTGTGGCGGCGGGGTGAAGCGGTTTGCTGCGGATAATCAGCCGCCGTCGGCGAGGGGTAGGCTGGCCAGCTCGGCCAATGCCAGCTGCTGGTTCAGCACCAGTGTGTAAAAGGTCGCGATCTCGCAGCGCCAGCACAGCCCCGCCCACCAGCTGTTGGCGTCGATCGCGACATACGCGGTCTGACCGGCGGCGAGGCCGAAATGCGCGAACTGGTTCGGGGCGGTTCCACGGCTGTCGACGGTAACAAGATAGTCCCCCGGCGGGACGTCGCGATAAAACGCGCGATTCAGCAACGCGACAGCGACGATCTGGCCATTGATCCGGACGGGGGGCTCTTCCCGACTGATCTCGGGCTGGTCGGTTCGGAAAATCCAGATCCGCCCTTCGCCTGGCGGCGGGTAGCTCGTCAGCAGGCGGTTTTTCGCCGCCAGTTGCTCCGGGCTCTCCGCAGCGCAGCCGGCGAGCACGGCCAGACCTAAGATTACGAGGCTAATCGACCAAATCCGGCAGGCGGCGCGGGCTATGAACATGCATTATCTCCGTTGCGAACCACCGCGTGTACTGAAGCACCGGCTTCGACAGTTATATAGGCGGAGCGGTTACTACTCACATCAACCGTAGGGCGGATGCAATCCGCCATTCTCGGCTGTTGTGCGCTCAGGCCTTTCATATGGGATGCGTGGGTGGGAAAAGATCCTTCATCATCGCGACGCACGCGCGACGGAGGCGGATTGCATCCGCCCTACATCGGTTTACCCAAACCCTAAGGTGGCGTCGCGAGCGGGCGCTTGCGCAGAAAATTGAAGTCGCAGCCGCGGTCGGCTTGCAAAATCTCGTCGCGGTAGAGGCGGGCGTAGCCGCGCTCGGGGCGAGGCGGCGGCGGTGCCGGTCGGCGGGCGAGTTCTTCGTGCGGCACGAGCAGGTCGATGCGGCGCTCCTTGACCGAGAGGCGGATATGGTCGCCGTTTCGCACTCGGGCGAACGGGCCGCCCGAGGCCGCATCGGGGGTCACGTGCAAGACGATCGAGCCGTAGGCGGTGCCGCTCATCCGCGCGTCGGAGATGCGCACCATGTCCTTGACCCCGGCGCGGGCCAGTTTCGCCGGGATCGGCAGATAGCCGGCCTCGGGCATGCCCGAAGCGGAAAGCGGCCCGGCATTCTGCAATACCAGGAAAACATCCGGCGTCACGTCGAGCGCGGGATCGTCAATGCGCGCGGAGAGATCTTCGAGCGAGGTAAAGACAACCGCCCTCCCATCCTTTTCGAAGAGTTTGGGATCGGCCGCCGAGCGTTTGAAGATTGCACCCTGCGGTGCCAGCGAGCCGAACAGAGCGACCAGCCCACCCGCTGGCTGCAGCGGATCGCCGAGCGGCTTGACGACGGCACGATCTACTGGATGGCCGCCCGGGCCTGCGGGTGCGGTCAGACGCTCGGCCAGACTCTCGCCCGAGACGGTCAGGCAATCGAGATGCAGCAACGGCTGCAGCTCGCGCAATACGGCACCGATGCCGCCCGCGGCAAACAGATCCTCCATGTAATGCGGGCCGGTCGGTTTCAAATCGACCAGCACCGGCGTTCCCTCGCTGATCTCGTTCAGATG
>DASXMC010000186.1:0-4575 GCA_036495885.1 Allostellaceae bacterium
AACGGGTGCACCCGTGTTGGCGGCAAAGTCGCAGCTCGATCGTCCATTGCAGATCTAACACCGCCCGCGCAAGACAGGTCTCGAAGATGTAGTCGTACTCGGCGCCGAGCACGTTGGCCACAGTACTCCGCATCACTGACGAAAGGTGGAAGCAAATGACAACAGCGAGTATCCGGACTGGCTCGACAGCGATGCGTGAACTGCGCGCCATGATCCGGGGGAGGGTCGTGGCACGCGGCGACGATGACTATTCTCGCACGCGGCAGGTATGGAACAGGGCAGTCGTGGACCAGCCGGCGTTATTTGCGGTGTGTGAGACGTCCGCGGACGTCCAGGCGGCGGTGCGGAGTGCACGTCAACATCGGTTGCCCTTATCGGTGCGCGGCGGTGCACATGACTGGGTGGGACGCGCCTTACGTCCTGATGGACTCGTCGTTGACCTCAGCCGGATGAGGCAGGTCACCGTGGATCCGCACTCTCGGGTAGCAACCGTCGCCGGTGGGGCGAAGGTCAAGGACGTGGCCGCGGCTGCTGATGCCCACGGTCTGGTTGCGGCGCTCGGCAATTGCGGTGAGGTCGACGTGGCCGCGGCCGCTGATGCCCACGGTCTGGTTGCGGCGCTCGGCAATTGCGGTGAGGTCGGCATGGCCGGCCTGACCCTGGGCGGCGGCTATGGTCCTCTTAACGGTCAGTACGGCTTGGCAGCGGACAACCTGCTTGGCGCCGAGGTGGTGCTCGCGGATGGGCAGCGCGTGACGACCGGTCCCCAACAGGAGCCCGAGCTGTTCTGGGCAATACGGGGCGGCGGCGGCAACTTCGGCGTCGTCACCTCCCTGCGGGTCCAGTTGCATGAGAGGCGCCACATGCTCGCGGAATCGATCGTGTATCCCTGGAGCGAGGCCGAGCCAGTGCTGCGCCGCTACGCGGCGTTTGCGGCGACCATGCCTGACGAACTCTCTGTGTACGTGATGATGGCATCCGGCCCGAATGGCCAGCCCGCGATCACGTTGATGCCGCTGTGGAACGGCGACAAGCTTCAAGGGGAGCGCGCGATGGATCACTTGCAAGCGCTCGGCAAGCCGCAGTTGGCACAGTTCGGGCCGATGACCTACACTGAAATGCTCCCCCCGTTTGACGCGTGGCTGGCGGAGGCGGATGGCTGCCACTGGGAGATCCGGACGCGCTCGCTGCCCGTGCTCACGCCAGGTGCCGTCGATGCGATCATCACGGCGGTCGCCCGCAAGAAGTCGCCCTACTCGAAGGTCAACTGGCACCACTTCCACGGCGCGGCCACGCGCATTCCCGCGCAGGCGATCGCTTTTGGCTTGCGCCAAGAACATTTCATGGTGGAGATCATCGCCGGTTGGGAGCCCGACGGGAGTAACGGCGCGGCGCACCGACAGTGGGCGCAGGACCTTTTCGAAAGCCTCGCCCGATTTGCGCTGCCCGGCGGCTATGCGAATTTTCTGGCGCCACATGATCGCGAACAGGCCAGGAATGCCTACGGCAGCAACGGCGCTCGGTTGAGATCCTCGAAACGTCGTTTCGATCCGGACGGCGTGTTCGCCTCCGCCATTCCGTTACCCTAAGACCGGTGCGTCAGCAAAGGCCGACACCGCCAAAACCGCGCGCAAATTGTGTCCAACCTCATTCCGCGTAAAGTTGGCGCAAGCTGTTCTGAAGAACCTGCGGCGGAGATTTTGTAGCGTGGCGAAGCTTGTCTTTGGAATGAACCAATCCTTGGACGGCGATGTCGACTACATGGCGTTTGCGCCAAGCCCGGTGTTCGCACGGGCGCGCGACCAAGCGGGTAGTTCCGGCAGATCTCACCAGCCATGCAGACGTTGCAAAGACCGAGGGTCGGCTCGCGAGCGATGCCGCGATTACGGTGCTGGTCAACAATGCCGGCATGTCGCTCAACGACGGCCTGCTCGAGAATGGGGCGGCCGAGCTGGAGAAGCTCATCGCCCTCAACATCACCGCCGCGACGCGCTCGCCTCGGGCAAGGCGTTCGTCCAACGCAGGGCCGGCGTTATCATCAACATCGTTTCAGTATTGGCGCTCGCGCCCGAGCTGCTTGAGGGCGTCTATAGCGGCTCAAAGGCCTATCTGCTCAATCTCACGCTGAAGCTTGCCCTGGATGTGAACGACATGGGTGTCCGTGTCCAGGCGGTGCTGCCCGGTGCCACGCGGACCGAGATCTGGGAGCGCTCCGGCAAGGACGTTGATGCTCTTATGCCTGGAATGGTGATGGACGTGGACGATCTTGTCGACGCCGCGCTTGTCGGGCTTGACAAGGGCGAGGTGGTGACAATCCCGCCACTCGCCGACGAACGGCAATGGACGGCCTACAACGAAGCCAGGCTCGCGATGGCGCCGAATCTTTCACGTGACGAGGTTGCCGACCGCTATCGCCAGACCGTGGCTGCCTGATCCATGCTGCTGGGCGCACCGGACTGGGCGGAGCGGTCAGCAAACCACCCGTAGCCGCCCTTCCGAGCAGCCGCCGCGTAGAGGATGCGCTCGCGGCTCTCGGCAAGCTTCTCCCGTTTCATCGGATCCTTCACGCATCTGCCCCTTGACCTTTCATATGGCGATCGACATTTAATTCGCCAACTTACATGACGATCATCATATAATTCCGCGACCAAAGCGATATCGACGAAACGGGCGAACTGGTTTTCGACGATCTATGAGGGTGGCCGAGTGAGCGAAATCATCAACCGGTCGTATGCCGAGGAGCGAGGACGGCGTGCGGCGCGACCGTCGCGCGGTGTGCTTTGGGCCGCTGCATTGGTATGCGCTGCCGTCGCGAGCGTATGGATTGTGTATTCGTACCGCGCAAACGGCCCCGCCGCCCCCGCACCTCCAGCACCACTCGCGCAAGTGACAGTGAGCAGGCCGCTGGTACGCGAGCTCGATTCGAGGCTGGGTTTCCTTGGTCAATTTTCCGCGGTCGACCGAGTTGAGCTCCGCGCTCAGGTGGGCGGCACGCTCACGGGAATACACTTCAAGGATGGGGACATCGTTCACAAAGGCGACCTCCTCTTTACCATTGATCCGCGTCCCTACGAGTTCCGGCTGGCCCAAGCCACTGCGCAGCTCGAGACCGCGTCAGCACGGCTCGAGCTCGCCAAGCCCGAGCTTTGGCGCGCTCAGCAACTGAAGCGCACCGATTTTGGCACGGCGGAAAACGTCGACCAGCGCACAGCCGACCTGCAGGCGGCGCAGGCTTCCGTTGATGATGCCAAGGCTCAGATCCGCGACGCCCGATTCGACCTTGAGCATTGCCGCATCACGGCCCCCTTCACCGGGCGCGTCGGCACCCATCTCGTCTCGGTGGGCAACCTCATTGCCGGCAGCCGTTACGCGACCAGTCCGACGACATTGCTCGCGACGCTCGTCTCGCTCGATCCGATCTGGTTCGACTTCGACATGAGCGAGTCCGATTTCCTGACGTTTTCCCGAGACCGTGCAGGGCTGAAGGGGAGTCTAGCCGACAAGGTCGAGCTGGCGCTCAGCGACGAGACCAAATTCACAAGACAAGGCGCGCTCGACTTTGTGGACAATGTGCTCGACCGTTCGAGCGGCACGATCCATGCGCGGGCGACGGTTCCGAATCCCGAACTCTTCCTGACGCCCGGCGAGTTCGCCCGCGTGAGGTTGGTTGTTGGTGCTGCAACTCCGACCCTGCTGGTGCCGGATACCGCAGTTCTTCCTGACCAATCTCAGCATTTCGTCATGACCGTCTCAGCGGACGGCACCGTCGTGCCCAAGCAGGTCGAGATCGGCGACATCCGCGGCGGCTTGCGCGTCATCCGCTCCGGCCTGACGCCGAGTGACCAAGTGATCATAGACGGCATCCCATACGCCAGACCGGGGTCAAAAGTCGCGCCACAGGACGGCGCGATCCGCTACGCGGCTGTGCAAGGCCACGACTAGGACCGAGCCACTCAACATGCGCCTCACGCATTTCTTTATCGATCGCCCACGCTTCGCGACCGTGCTCAGCATCTTCGTGACGCTGTTTGGGCTCGGCGCGCTCACGATCCTCCCGGTCGCGCAGTATCCGGAAATTGTCCCGCCGACCGTCAAGGTGACGGCGTCCTATCCCGGTGCATCTGCCGATACCGTCGCCCGCACCGTCGCGACGCCGCTCGAACAGGAGATCAACGGCGTCGAGAACATGCTCTACATGAGCAGTCAGTCGACCGGGGATGGCAACCTCACGATTACCGTCACGTTCGAGATCGGCACTGACCTCAACATCGCGCAGATGCTGACCCAGAACCGCGTGCAGGATGCATTGTCGCGACTTCCCGATGATGTCCAGCGACTGGGCGTACAGGTCCGCAAGGCAATACCCAGCATACTTATGGCCGTTCACCTCTACTCGCCGGACAAATCTCGCGACACTCTGTACCTGTCGAACTACGCAACCTTGCACGTGAAGGACGTGCTCGCGCGCCTGCAAGGTGTCGGCGATGTCCAGTTCCAGGGCGCCCGCCAATACGCCATGCGCATCTGGCTCGATCCGGACAGAGTCGCGGCATACAACCTCAGCGCCAGTGAGGT